>JABFYB010000229.1 GCA_013361475.1 Hamadaea sp. | reverse complement strand
GTCATGCGATCACTCCTCCGGGCAGCGCCGGGAGCTGAACCCGCGCGGCGTGGTCGGAGACCACCATGGCCTGCGTGGCCTGCATGGCCCGCGCCGCCGTACGCATCAACGCCCCCCGGCGACGACCGCGGCCCTTGCCGCCGAGCGCGCTCGCGGTGCCGGTGTCCCAGGCGATCTCGGCGACGACCGGCGCCATGAGGTGCCGGCTGAGTTCACGGGTCGAGACGCCGCCGCCGATCGCCAGCAGAGCCAGGGTGCCGTCGGTGGCGGGCAGTTCGCGCCGCAGCTGCGCGAGCGCCGGCACCGCCGGGGAGATCGTGCCGAGCGTCGCCGGTCGTACGCCCAGCAGCACGGCGTCGGCCTGCCGCAGCAACGGCCACGGCGGGAATCCGCTGGCCAGCCGGCCGCAGTCGGCGATGACGGTCCATCCGGCCCGGCTGAGCCCGGCGAAGAACTCGCCGATCGCGGCCCAGGCCGGGGCGAGCGACGCGCCTTGGGCCGGGTCGGACAGGCCCGGCAGCGCCAGCCGTTCGCCTTTGTGGTTGTCCAGGTCGATGAGCAGACCGGGCAGCTCCTGGACGGCCGTCCCCCGCAGCGTGGCCCCCGCGAGCGGCAGGACGCCCCGGTCGGTCGGGAGGTCGTAGCGACTGAGGTAGCCCGCGAGGAGCGAGCCCCCGGCCGGGTCGCACTCGGCGAGCAGCACCGGGCCACGGGGTCCCTCGCCATTGGACAGGCCACCGGTCGCGGCCGTGGCGGCGGGCACGGACAACGTCGCGGCGAGCGCGAAGGTGGACACGCCCGGGGAGCCCTTGGCGGAGACGATCGCGACGAAGCTCATCGCACCTCCTAGGCTCCGGTCAGGGCGAGCGCGATCCGGTCGTCGGCGGCCATCGCCGCGACGGTCGGCGCGTCCGCGGTGGCGACCTCGACGTTGACCAGCGTCTCTCCTTCGGTGTGGCCGGGTTTGACGTCCGTCACCCGGGCGGTGATCGTCCGGGGCGGCACCAGTTCGGGAGTGTTCTGCGCCGTCGTCGTGATCTTGTCCGGGATCACGACGAGGACCGCTTCGACGCCGATGCGTACGCGGGTCGCCGGCATCCGGTCCTCCTTGAGGAGCAACCCGACCAGCTGCTTGCCCGGCCCGGGGATCGCGTCGTCGGTGAGCTGCTCCAGGGTGAGCAGGGTGCCGGGGACCAGGGCCATCACCGCGTGCTTGCCGACCACGTCACGGGCCTGCCCGGCCGGGATCGGCCGCAGCCCGAGCGCCGAGTTGACCCGGACGATGACCAGGTCGGCCGAGGTGATCTCCGCGCCCGCCCCGACCGGGCGGGCCACCGCCAGGTAGTCGTGGGTGGCGCCGATGCGCTGCACGACGTACCCGGCGGTCAGCGCGCCGGCGATGATCAGGAGGAGGGCGAGCGCGCCTTGGAGGAAGGACCGGCGGCGGGGGGCCAGCCGGGGCACGGCCAGCGGCGGCGCGGGCGGCTTGCCGGTCGCAACGGTACTCATCGGGTGACCACCTGCATTTCGTCGATCCGGATGTACGTCGTCGAGGACCGGGCCACGTCCAGCTCGCCGGTCTCCCCCGTGGTCGCGACCCAGGTCACGTGCCACGTCGTCGTGCCTTCCACGCGGTACTGCCCGGGATGACCGGCGATGCGCTTGTCGCGGGACGGTTCGGTGTACCGATAGCCGCAAGTCGGCGAATAGTCTCCGCCGGACGCCGCGGTGTACGGGGTGCCCTCGTTCGGGCAGACCTTGGTGGACCCGTCGCCCATGTCCCAGCTGATCTGCCGAGATCGGGCGGTCGCGGTCACCGACAGCCCGGGCACCGAGGCGGTCGCCGACTGCGTCCCCCAGGTCTCCGGGGTCACCTCGGTCCACATCCACACAGGCAGCCCCACCAGCCCGGTGCTGCCTGGTCGCGGGACCAGCCCGATGGCCGGCCCGGCGATCGGCAACGCGTTGATCGCGCGCAAGGCGATCTCCAGCACCGACGGCAGTCCGCCGTAGCCGGGCGGCGGATCGGCCAGGAACTCGATGCCCGAGTTGACGAACCCTGCGGCGCCGCCGTCGTAGCACCACTTCTGGTAGATCGACCCGTCGCTCGGATCGTGCCCGCCCCAGGCGGGGTCGCTCGGCGGCAACGTCAGCCGGTCGTAGTAGCAGCCGTCGGTCGGGTTGTACCAGCCCAGGCTGTCGCGGTAGCACGGAATCTCGCCCAGTTGCGGGTCGAGGCACACGTCCCGGCCGCCCCCGCCGCCGCCACCACCTCCCCCGCCACCACCTCCCCCACCGTCGCCACCTCCGGTGACGACGATGTAGCACGGTCCGTTGTCCGGCGGGCAGTAGATGTAATCGGCCTGCGCGGGGCTCGCGCCGGCGACGACGGTCACGGCCGCGATCACCACCAGGACCAAGGGGTACGCCCAGCGGCGGATCCGGTTCGCGTACCTCAGCATGACGCCGCCCGCTCCGCCTGCGACTCCACCCAGCGCCACTTGGCGTCGGGGTAGAGCCCGGCCCGCATCGTCACCGGATAGCGCTGGTTCTGCCCGGCCTTCACGACGGACTTTCCGGTCTTACGGCTGACGGTGTCGGTTCCCGAGTCGTCCACGCAGACCTCCACGACGATCGAGGTGGGGCTGACGCTGACCACGCGGCGCAGCGTCACCTGCGGCGAGCCTTTCCGGACGAAGCCCTGCTCCCGCATGATGTCCAGGTCTCGCTCCAACGCCGACATGTAGGTGCCGGCGGCGTACGGGTAGAGGGGGCGCTTCGTCTTGTCGGCGTTCCACTCGTAGACGCCGGACTGCGCCGCCTTCAGATAGATCGCGTTGAGCCGCTGGTACGCCGACCAGGCCTGGTCGACGGCCTGCTGATCGGTCGGCGAGAGGCTCGACTGGATCGCCGCCTTGCTCGGGGGACCGGCCGGCGGGACCTCGACCGCCCGCGGGGAACAGCCGGATGCCAACTGCAGCAACAGAATCAACCCTGTTGCCACTGTCCGTCCTTTGTAGAAGCCGGATGGCATGCATCCCCCCTCGTCATCGGCCGGTCCCTACCCCCCGTCACCAACCGATTGCGCTCTCGCGGGCGATCGTACGATGATCGACGCCTATGTAACAAGGGGTGATCAATGTCCATACGTACAGTGCTGGCTGACGGATCCGTCTATTCCCACGTCGCCGCCCTTTTGGCAGCGCTCTGGTGGATCAGCCACGCCGTGCTGCTCTCGATCACCGACGTACGCACACACCGCCTGCCGCTCCGCACCGTCGGCACGATGTCGGGCGGGACGCTGCTGCTGCTCGCCGGAGCCGCCCCGGTACGCCTCATCCCCGCCGTCCTCTGCGGACTGCTCCTGGCCGGAATCCTCTTCCTCCTGGCCCTGCCCCGGCGCGGCATCGGCCTCGGCGACGCCGCCCTCGCCTTCCCCATCGGCCTCGTCCTGGGCTGGGCCGGCTGGTCGACCGTGCCGATCTGGGCCCTGGCGACCGGCCTCCTGATGACGCTGACGGCGCTCGTCCTGCTGGCCCTTCGCCGGGTCTCCTGGCGCTCGGCGCTCCCCCTCGGCCCCTTCCTCCTGGCCGCAGTCCTCCCCGCCCTCCTCACCTAGCCCCACCCCTCCCCCCACCCCCGCCCCGCCCTTTCCGCCCCCGCGCCCCCACGCCCCCACGCCCTCTTTCCGCGCGATCATGAACTATCGGTCGTGATCAACCGGCGTGTCGTGTCCCCGCCATCCTGATCACCTCCAGAACTCCCTGATCAACTCGCTAGCACGACGGCGCGACGTCACCTGGGTACGGGGAGCACGGCGATGGCTACTGCGGCGCGGGGCACGGCGATGAGTGCGGCGGGAGGCGCCGTGGCGCGGGGGCACGGCGATGAGTGCGGCGGCGGGGCCGACAGCACCAGGCGCGGCGGCGCGAGGCCGACCGCACCAGGTGCGGCAGCGCGAGGCCGACCGCACCAGGTGCGGCAGCGCGAGGCCGACAGCACCAGGCGCGGCAGCGCGGGGCCAACAGCACCAGGCGCGGCAGCGCATGGCACGAGTACAGGGAACCAGCGGCACCGCATGACGGCGGCACGGAACGACACCGCACGGCACCCGCCGCGCCGCAGCGGCACGGCACGACAAGGCGCGACGGACGGCACCGCACAACAAGGCGGGCGCGACGGGCGGCAGGCGGCACGGCGCGACAAGGCGCGACGGACGGCACC
>JABFYB010000176.1 GCA_013361475.1 Hamadaea sp. | reverse complement strand
GCCGCTGCGCCAGGTGGCGTACCGGTTCATCGGGTTCCACAACGGGCTGCTGCTCGATCCCGACCCGGGCGACGAAGTCCATCCCCGTGGAACGACCGGCTGACGAATCCGGTCGTCACGTCTGGTCGCGAAGACGCGTCAGGAAGGCGTCCACCGTGGCGCGGAACGCCGCAGGCTGCTCGACCCACGTAAAGTGACCGCTGCCGTCGATGACGGCGATCTGCCCCGAAGGGAACAGTTCGGCCAGCTTCGTCGCCGGGCCGACGCCGACACTGGTGTCCTGCGCACCGGCGACGACCAGCACCGGAGCATCCACCCGTGCCAGCCGCCCCGCGAGATCGGCCGGTGGATCGACGCTGAAATACGCCCGGTTGGCGGCATAGCTGTAACGCAACTTCCGCGCATGCGCCTCCTCGGCCGGACCCCAGCTCGCGTACGACATCGGCGCGATGCGGGCGTACCAGTCGGTGAGCCCGTCGTCGTCGTGCTGCTCCGGGCCTGTTTGCCAGGCCGCGTAGGCGGCGTCGAAGGCGGGATCGCCGCGCCGGGCGTCGACGACCTGATCGACTCCGGGACCGCCCGGCACCAGGTATCCGGTCGGCGGCGTGACCAGCACGAGCCCGCCCACGGACGCCGGGAACTGCGCCGCGTAGGCGATCGCCAGCCGCGTACCGGCCGAATGGCCCAGCAACACGATCCGGCGTAGCCCGAGGTGCTCCCGGAGCCGCTCGACATCCTCGGCCTGCCGCCAGAACGAGGCGACCTGCGGATCGGTGGGCAACGGCGACTTGCCGACGCCACGGAGATGCGGGACGACCAGCGGGCGTACGCCCGACAGCCCGGCCAAGTCATCTAGATAGGACGGATGGGCGGCGGCGCCGCCGGCGAGGACGACGATCGGCTCACCGGCGACGGTGCCGATCCGGTCGTAGTGGAGGTCGGCGTCGTCGTGTGCGTGGTAGGTGTTCATCTGGGGTTCCCTTCGGATGCCACGGGGGCGCTCCGACGGTCCTGTCCCAGAGGAACCGTTCAGCCGTGACGGGGAGGGAGCACCCGGCCTGCTACTGCGGTAATGGGTCTCACCTCCCACGAATCGGTCACGTTCCCGCGACGGTACCAGACCACACGTCGGTGGACTGGCTCGTCTCCTGCAGGACTGGCCTGGTGCTCTGGGCCCGGCGCGTGCTCTCCGTGCCCAGAACGACGGCTCATCAGGCTGCGCGCGCTGGGCCCCGAGGCTTGAAGCGGCGAACCTCCTGCGGCCAGCCACACGCCTCCGCGATCTTCCCGGCCCACATCTTCGCCGTCTGCTCGTCCGGCACGTCGACGATGGTCAACCCGCCGAGGAACTCCTTCGTCTCGACGTAGGGCCCGTCGGTGAACAACAAGGTTCCGCTCGTGGCGTCGGCACTGAAGACAGGTCCGTCCTCCTCCTCCAGTCCACCGGCGAAGACGTAGGCGCCGGCGGCCTTGATCTCCTCGACGACCGCCCTGGAGAGCGGCCCGCGGCCGCGGAACCACTCCTCGCTGTGGTCGCCCACCCACTGCTGGTTGAAGTAAATGAGGTACTCGGCCATGTTGGCTCCCTCCGCTCGGCCGGACCGGGTGTCCGCGCCCGCCTACGCTACGAACGGCGCCCGGCAGATCCGACAACCCGCCGCCAGAAATCTTCGCCGAATCTTCGCCGGGCTGATCTGACCAACGAGTCGAGCAGGGGAGTCGGCGCGGCGGATCGACAGTAGCCTGCGTGGATGCTGGTGGACATCATCGTTCAGTTCGCGACCGTCTTTCTGGGGGCGTACCTGGCGTTCGCGGCCGAGGAACTGCGTCAACGACGGCAGACGCGCAACTGGGCACGCACCCACATCCGGCAGCTGTCGTCGCTGTTCCGCGCCGAGACACAGACGTCGCACGTGGCCGACAACGTACTGGCGGAACAGCTCGCGGCGCTCGATGCCTGGCTCGCCGCGCGCACAAGCGAAGACCTGACCGGCCCACAATGGGATGCTGCCGTCAACACCGTGAGCGCTCGTGGCCCCGACCTGGGGTCCCTACTGCGAGGCGAGCCGGTCGCGCTACTGCCGCCCGACCTGGCGCTGGCGCTGGCGGCGGTGGAAGGCGCAGGCCGGGAACTGGAGATGGCGTTCGGGTCGGTCAGCGCACTGCGCGACCGGGTGATCTCGTTGTGGGCCGAGCGGCGTGTACCGCTGGACGACGCCGACCGGCGCATCGTGGTCTTGTACAGGTCCGCCGTCGTCGACTACGCCGCGCTGATCAACCAGGCAGTGTCGGCGGTCAACACGGCGATGATCCAGATGGACGCATGGGCTGGTCGCGGCCAGTCGGTTGAAGCCGGCGCGCATGAGCGATGATCTTGGAATGGATGTTCGTTTCGTTGGTATCGCCGAGCTGACCCGTGTCCAGTCCGTTGCCGTCGTCATCGACGTCCTGCGCGCCTTCACCGTGGCCGCCTGGGCGTTCAACCAGGGGGCGGAGAAGATCGTCCTTGCGGAATCACTCGACGAAGCACTCGCCTTGAAGGAACGCCATCCGGATTGGGTAGCCCTCAAAGACGGTCCGCCAGCACCCGGATTCGACACCGTCAACTCGCCCGCATTGCTGAAGTCGATCGACTTGGCCGGACGGACCGTCGTGCAGAAGACGACCAACGGAACCGTAGGCGTGCACGCCGCCAAAGACGCGTCATTGTTGCTGTGCGCGAGTTTCGTGGTGGCGGAGGCGACGGCCCAGCTGCTGCAGGCGCATGGAGACCCCGCCGTCACCTTCGTGGTCACCGGCGACGACGGACAGGCCGATGAAGACCTGGCCTGCGCCCAATACATTGCGGGCAGGGCAACCGGGACCGACATAGGCGCGGCTGACTTCCTTCGCCGAGCCGCCGAGTCTCGCGCCGCCGCCGATCTGCACGACGGAGCGCGTCGCGGCCTGCCGGGAGTGCATGTCGAGGATGTAGCGCTGTGCCTGGAGGCTGACCGGTTTCCCTTCGCCATGGTGGCAGCACCCGACGGCCCGCTCATGGTCCTGCGCCCGCACGCGATCTCGTCACGTTCCCGGTGACCGTCAACCGGAACGCTCGCGGAGACCAGTCACGACGGCCAAGAACCCGGTAGCTTCGATCGCTATGAACATCCCTCCACACAAGACGGTCGCGACCGGGCTTCTGCTCGCGGCCATGCTGCTGTCCGCGACGCCCGCCTCGGCCGCGTCGAGCAACGGCGCCGACATCCAGTTCGAACCCTTCCCGAGCCCACCCGGAACCGTCACGACGCAGACCCAAGACCTCGCCGACCGCCTCGCCGCGATAGTCGACCAGTCACCAGACGGCATGGCAGGCGTACGCATCGACGGCCCGAACGCGATCACCCTGACGATCCCGCCGAACGCCGACGCCGCCGCAGCGCAGGGCGTGATCAAACGTGAAGCCGCCCAGTTCTCCCAAGCCGGCGCCGCACCGATCGTTCGGGTCCAACGTGCCGGGCGAAGCCGAGCAGAGCTGACGAAGGTCCGCGCGGACATGGAGAACCTGTGGCGAGCCGGAACCTGGGCCGACAAGGTCACCGGCGTCGGCACCGACTCCGTCCGCGGCGTAGCCGTCGTCTACACGGTCGACGACTCCGTCACCGAGCGGAAGGCCATCAAGGCCCGCTTCGGCGATGCCGTGGTGTTCCGGCACATGGAGGTGCCCAAGGCCGCCGAGGCCGATCGTTCACGCGACACCGCCGCGCACTTCGGCGGCGCCGGCATCTACATGTGGAATGTCGCGCACACCGGCCGGCGCGGCTGGTGCTCCACGAGCTTCCCGGTCGTGCTCGACGGCCAGCGATACATGCTCACCGCCGGTCACTGCCTGCCCGGAAGCACCCAGCACCCGCGAGCCTGGGCCAGCGCATTCACCACGGCGACCCCCGTTCCGAGCTCGAGCTACTACTTCGGCAACCTGTACACCACGACCCTGGCCGGAACCATGGACTCGACCAGCGACGGCACGCAGGACCGTTACGGAGACTGGGCGATCATGTCCGGATCCACGTACGCACCCTACGTCTACAACTGCGCGAACCTGACCGGCAGCTGCACCTCGCTTCCCGTCGGAGCGGCGAGCTGGACCACGCCGGTGCTCGGCGCGGCGATCTGCACCAGCGGCTGGACGACGGCACAGATCTGCCGTCAGTACGTCGTCGACACCGACTGCACCTGCGCCGTCGCGTACTCCGG
>JABFYB010000414.1 GCA_013361475.1 Hamadaea sp. | reverse complement strand
GTCTTCGTCCTGCTGACCGCCAGCTACGTGCAGACCTCGCTCGCGGACGAGCACTGATCTTCTAGATCCACCCAAGTTCGCACCACAAGCGCCGCGTGAGAGTCACGCGCATATCAGGAGGAAAGAACAATGGCTCTTGCCGAGATCACCGGCGACATCAGCTCGATCGGCTACGGCCTCGCCGCGATCGGCCCCGGCATCGGTGTGGGTATCGTCTTCGCCGCCTACATCCAGGCGACGGCGCGCCAGCCTGAGTCGGCCGGTCTGACCCGTCCGTACCTGTTCATGGGCTTCGCGCTCTCCGAGGCGCTGGCGCTGTTCGGCCTGGTCCTCGCCTTCGTCTTCTCCAACCCGGCCTGACGCCGGACCCGGCCTGAGACCGGAGGTACATCATGTTTTTTGCTGAGGGTGACCACACGCCGAGCCCCGTCCTGCCGATCTGGCAGGAACTGGTCGTCGGCACCATCGCCTTCGGCGTGCTCTGCTTCGTGCTGATGAAGTACGTCTTCCCGCAGATGGAGAAGACCTTCAAGGCACGAGTCGACGCGATCGAGGGCGGCATCGAGCGGGCCGAGCGGGCCCAGGCCGAGGCCAACGCGCTGCTGGACCAGTACAAGGCCCAGCTCGCCGAGGCGCGGACCGAGGCTGCTCGCATCCGCGACGAGGCCCGCGCGGACGCCGAGGGCATCCGTGCCGACATCCAGGCGCAGGCTCAGCAGGAGCGCGACCGGATCATCGCGACCGGCCGGGAAGCCCTGGCCGCGGAGCGGCAGTCCATCATCAACGAGCTGCGGGGCGAGATCGGCACCCTGGCGGTCGACCTGGCCGGCAAGATCGTCGGTGAGTCGCTGGAGGACGAGGCCCGTCGTAAGGGCACCGTCGACCGGTTCCTCTCGGATCTGGCGGGGGCGCGCTGATGCAGGGAGCCAGCCGGGAGTCCTACGCGGCCACCCGGGCCGAGCTGGAGCAGCTGACCGACGCGGCGGCGCTGGCGACGGCGGCGGAGGAGATCCTCGCCGTGGCCGGGCTACTGCGGGCCGAGCCGCGACTGCGGCGGGCCGTCTCCGACCCCGCGCGTACGGGTGAGGAGCGCTCGCAGCTGCTCGTCGGGCTACTCGGCGGGCAGATCGGGGCGACCGCGCAGAACCTGCTCGGTTCCCTGGTCGCGGGCCGTTGGTCCAGCCCGGTCGACCTGCTTGACGGGACGGAGCGACTGGGCGTCGAGGCGCTCGTCGTCGCGGCCGACCGAGCCGGAGAACTCGCCGAGGTCGAGGACGAACTGTTCCGGTTCGGCCAGATCACCGGCGGCGACTCCGCGCTGGCGGCTGCGATCGGTGACTCGACCGCCCCGGTGCAGCGCCGGTTCGACCTCGTCGACCAGTTGCTGAACGGCAAAGCCAAGCCGGCGACCGTGCTGCTGGCGAAGGAGGCGGTCAAAGGCTTCGGCGGGCGGTCGTTCGCCGGTGCGCTGACCCGGCTCGTCGAGCTGGCGGCCGAACAGCGGGACCGGAGCGTCGCGTACGTCACCGTCGCCCAGCCGATGAGCGACGCCGACGAGGCGAAACTCGGCGAGGCGCTGGCCCGGCGGTACGGTCGGGAGGTGGCCCTCAAGGTCACCGTCGACCCGAAGGTGCTGGGCGGGGCGCGGGTCCTGGTCGGTTCCGACCTCTACGACGGCACCGTGTCGCGCCGGCTGAGTGACGTGCGCAACGCACTGGCGGCCAAGTAGCGCCGCACCGGGCACGCTGGAGGCGCGAGCCTGAGCTGCCGCGATCGGCACAGACAGACGAATTTTCGAGCACCACGACACCGATAGGAAGCTGAGGATGGCCGAGCTGACCATCTCGTCCGAGGAGATCCGGGGAGCGCTGGAGCGCTTCGTCTCCTCGTACACACCGGAGATCTCCCGTGAGGAGGTCGGTATCGTCACCGAGGCCGGTGACGGTATCGCCAAGGTTGAGGGCCTGCCCTCGACCATGGCCAACGAGCTGCTGGAGTTCGCCGACGGCACCCTCGGTGTCGCGCAGAACCTCGACGTCCGGGAGATCGGTGTCGTCGTCCTCGGCCCGTTCGAGGGCATCGAGGAAGGCCAGACCGTCAAGCGGACCGGCCGGGTGCTCTCGGTCCCGGTCGGCGACAAGTTCCTCGGCCGGGTCGTCAACCCGCTCGGCGAGCCGATCGACGGCCTCGGCGAGATCGAGAGCGAGGGCAGCCGCGAACTCGAGGTACAGGCCCCCAACGTCATGGTCCGCAAGAGCGTGCACGAGTCGCTCGCGACCGGCATCAAGGCCATCGACTCGATGACCCCCATCGGCCGTGGTCAGCGTCAGCTGATCATCGGCGACCGGAAGACCGGCAAGACCACCATCGCCCTGGACACGATCATCAACCAGCGGGCGAACTGGGAGTCGGGCGACCCGAAGAAGCAGGTCCGCTGCATCTACGTCGCGATCGGCCAGAAGGCCTCCACCATCGCGTCGGTCAAGGGCACCCTCGAAGAGCACGGCGCGATGGAGTACACCACCATCGTCGCGTCGCCCGCCTCCGACCCGGCCGGCTTCAAGTACCTCGCCCCGTACGCCGGCTCGGCCATCGGCCAGCACTGGATGTACGCCGGCAAGCACGTCCTGATCATCTTCGACGACCTGAGCAAGCAGGCCGAGGCGTACCGCGCCGTGTCGCTGCTGCTGCGTCGCCCGCCGGGCCGTGAGGCGTACCCGGGTGACGTCTTCTACCTGCACTCCCGGCTGCTGGAGCGCTGCGCGAAGCTGTCCGACGAGCTGGGCGGCGGTTCGATGACCGGTCTGCCGATCATCGAGACGAAGGCCGGTGACATCTCGGCGTTCATCCCGACCAACGTCATCTCCATCACCGACGGCCAGATCTTCCTCGAGGAAGGCCTGTTCAACTCGGGTGTCCGGCCGGCGATCAACGTCGGTACCTCGGTCTCCCGGGTTGGTGGCGCCGCGCAGGAGAAGCCGATGCGCAAGGTCGCCGGCCGCCTGCGGCTGGACCTGGCCCAGTTCCGTGAGCTGGAGGCGTTCGCCGCCTTCGCCTCCGACCTGGACAAGGCCTCCCGCGCGCAGCTGGACAAGGGTTCGCGACTGGTCGAGCTGCTCAAGCAGCCCGCCTTCTCGCCGTACCCGGCGGCCGAGCAGACCGTGTCCATCTGGACCGGCACCGAGGGCAAGCTCGATGACGTCCCGGTCGGCGAGATCCGGCGCTTCGAGGCCGAGTTCCTGCAGTACCTGCGGCACTCGCACGCCTCGACGCTGGACACGATCGCGGGCGGCACCTGGGACGACGACGTGGTCGCCGCGCTGGACGAGGCGGTCGTCAAGTTCAAGAGCATGTTCCTCGCCAGCGACGACAAGGTCGTGGTGCACGACGCCCCGGCCGAGGCTCTCGAGGGTGAGGGCGCGGAGACCGTGACGCGGGTCGTGCCCACCCCGAAGAAGAAGTAATCCCATGGCTGGACAGGTACGGACTCTTCGTCGGCGGATCCGCACGACCCGCTCGATGAAGAAGATCACCAAGGCGATGGAGCTGGTCGCGACCAGCCGCATCGCCAAGGCGCAGGAGCGGGTGGCCGCTTCGCTGCCGTACGCCCGGGCGATCACCCATGTCCTGACCGCGCTCGCGAGCAACGCCAACATCGATCACCCGCTGCTCACCCCGCGTCCGGTCGTGCGCCGGGCGGGGGTGCTGCTGGTGACCAGTGACCGGGGTCTGTGCGGCGGCTACAACGCCAACGCGATCAAGACCGCCGAGCAGCTCATCGCGAAGCTCAAGGAAGAGGGCAAGGAAGTCCTCCTCTACGTGGTGGGCCGCAAGGCGATCTCGTACTACCGGTTCCGGGGACGCGAGATCGAGGCGAGCTGGTCGGGCTTCTCCGAGCAGCCGCGCTTCGACAACGCCCGGGAGGTCGGCGAGACGCTGATCAAGGCGTTCGTGGCGGGCGCGGACGACACCGACGACGACCACGGCGCCGACGGCGTACGCGGAGTCGACGAGTTGCACGTGGTCTACACGCAGTTCAAGTCGCTGATGTCGCAGACGCCGACCGCGACCGAGCTGGCTCCGATGCAGGTCGAGGAGCGCACCGCCGAAGAGGCGGGCGTGCTGCTGCCGGCGTACGAGTTCGAGCCGGACGCGGACGCGTTGCTCGACGCGCTGCTGCCGAAGTACATCAACACGCGGATCTACGCGGCGTTGCTGGACTCGGCGGCCAGTGAGTCGGC
>JABFYB010000482.1 GCA_013361475.1 Hamadaea sp. | reverse complement strand
CCGCAAGCGGTTGACGAAACCGACGGCGCCCGCCGCCAGGGATCCGCCGCCGGCTCCGGCGTAACAGGTGTCGAGGATGACCAGCAGCTGCTGTCCGACCAGCTGGCCGGGCTCGTCGCTGTCGAGCAGGCGTCCGGTGAGGTCGCCGGCCCGCAGGAAGGTGAACGACCGGTCGTGGGTCGCGTCGGCCATCGGCAGCAGGAGCACGTCCCGGGCGGATCCGGCGACCTCGCCGTGCCCGGTGTAGTAGACGACGATCACGTCGTCCGGCCGGCGTGCGGCGTCCAGCAGGAATTCCCGCAGCCGGTGGACGAACTCGACAGAGGTCAGGTTCAGCCCGAAGCCGGGCACCGACTCGTACCCCAATTCGGTGAACAGTTTCGTGGCCCGGTCCAGTTCGGCGGCCAGCTCCGGCAACGAGGCCAGCCCCGTCGACGGGGCGTACTCGGTGGTCGCCGCGCCGACGAAGAACCGTCCCGCCACGCTAGACCTGTCCATTCAGGAGCGCCGCGGCGACGGCGACCCCGGTCGGCGCGGCCGACAGGTACCGCTCGACCTCGTGGGCGCTGATCCCGTTGGCGATCTCCACGTCCACCACCTGGTCGCCGTAGACCTCCCGCAGCCTGGGCCGCAGGGCCACGAAGTCGCCCGAATCGGTGATGTTGCGCCAGCGGGTGACGTTCGGCCAGCTGCCGACGGCCGGGACGAGCCGGTGCAGCACGATGTGCGGCACACCCAGCGGCGACCCGAGCGTGACCAGGTCGGTGACCGGCCACTCGGGATGCGCACACAACGCCTCGTACGCGACGACCGAGCCGAGCGAGTGGGCCACCACGACCCGGGTGTCGGCGGAGATCGCGGCGGCGAACCGGTCCTGCACGGCCGCCCGGATCGCCGGGTCGGTGAAGTAGGCGGTGACCTGCTTGAGCCAGAAGATCAGCAGGCGCTCGGAGATCCGGGCCAGGAACCGCGAACCGGCCAGGGCCAGCACCGCCGCCCGCGCGGTCGCCTTGGGGCCGAGCGTACGCCCGTCGGGTGACGGCACCCCGGGGTCGGCCCGCGCGGCCGCCGCCCACCAGGCGAGCAGCAGATCCAGCTCCGGGCCGTCCTCGACGTCGTCGGCGGTCAGCGGCGGGACGTCACCGCTGAGCCGTCGTCCGGCCGGGCGGAACAGATCGCCGTAGAAGACGCACTCGACGTCTCCCGCGGCGACCTCGACCGGTGCGGTCAGTCCTTCGAGGACGGCGTTGTCCACACCACCGCGCAAGGCGGGGATCCATCGATCGGCCATCTGGGGACGGCTCGCGTACGTGTTGTTGATCCCGTGCACCATAACTACGCGCGCCATAGCGGCAAATCTATCCGCTGTCGACAAGTGACGCGGAGTGTGCGACCCGGGCATCCGACAACGCGTGTCGATGGCGCGGGAGCGCGTCGCGTCGATATGCTCGCGTCGGGTCCCACCGCCCACCGCCGACGGTTCTCCAGAAGCGAGCCACGCGTGCAGATCAGCAGACCCGGTTACGACGCGGTTCCGCCGGGATCGTTTCGCGACCTGGTTGACGGGTTGCACGACCTCTACCTGCTCGCCGGCGGTCCGTCCGCCCGCACGATCAGCTCGGCCATCTACAAGAACCGGGCGCTGGAGGCGGTCTCCCACGAGACCTATCGAGCCGCGCTCAAAGGCTCCTATCTGTTGTCGTGGCCCAAATACCTGTCGATCGTCATCGAACTGAACCGGCGTACGCCGGCCCCCCGGGCCGAGTCGGAGATCCTGGCCGGATTTCAGGCACTGTGGACGCTCGCCCAGCAGGACTACCGAACGCTGCGATCCGGGCGCGGGCTGCCGCCGCCGCCCCGGGCGGAGAACGGCTCCCGGCCGGTACGCCGCCTGCCCGACCGCAACACCTGGTTCACCGGCCGCCGGGCGACGCTGATCCGGCTGCGCAACGCGTTCGAGCAGCACCCGACGGCGACGGTCGTCCTGCACGGAGTCAACGGCACCGGCAAGACCCAGCTGGCCGCCGAGTACGCGTACCGCTATCCCGACGACTATCCGGTGACGTGGTGGATCCGCTGCGCCAGCGCTGATCAGGCGCGGGCGGATCTGGGCGACCTCGCCACCGAACTCGGCCTCGGGGACGGCGACCGGTCGCTGGCGGCGCTGAAGGCGTACCTGAGCTCGCCGAACCTGCCGTATCTGCTGATCTTCGACGGCGTGGAGGACCGGCAGGTACGCGGCCTGATCCCCAACGGCGGCGGGCACGTCCTGGTCACCACGACCGACCGCGAACTCGCGTACGACACCTCGATGATCGAGGTCGAGGTGCTCGACTTCGGCCCGGACGAGGCCGCCGAGTTCCTCGAACGCCGGCTGCCCGACAGCACCGACTCCCAACGGGCCGAGATCATCGACCTCACCGGGCGGCTGCCGCTCGCGCTGGACATCGCGGCCCGGGTGGACCTGGAGACGTTGCGCAACTCGCACGCCCCGTCCGGTCCCCTGGTCGGCACGGTACGCGCGGTTCGCGAGATCCTCAGCGCCGACCATCGCCGCATCCTCGACCTGTTCGGCTGGTTCGGCGCGGCCCCGGTCCCCATGGCGCTGCTCCAACGCGACGGCACGGTCGACGGCCGGGTCGGCGAGATCCTGGCGAACCCGATCGAGCTGCGTATCGCGCTGCGTGAGCTGGCCAACTACGGTCTCGTCCGGCTGGGCGCGGTCCAGGTCGAGATGACCTCCCCGGCCCGGCAGGCGCTGGTCGAGATCATCCCGGCCGGGGACGCCGAGGTCGCCCGGCGGCACGTGCACGAGATCCTCGCCCGAGCCCGGCTGGGACCGCCCGGTTCGGCGCTGGCGCAGGGCTACCGCGACATCGACGCCCACCTGCAACCAGCGCGCCTGGTCGAGTCGGCCCACCCGAACGCCCGGCTGCTCATCATCGACCAGGTCCGGTTCCGGGCGCTGGACGGCGACCTCGCCGGAGCGGCCGACCTGGCCCGCTCGGCCGTCGAGGAATGGCAGCGGCCCGGCTCCCTCGGCCCGGATCACGAACTCGTGCTGCGCGCCCGCGTCGAACTGGCCGCCGCGCTTCGGGGACTGGGGGCGTACGCGGAGGCGCGGGCGCTCGCGACGGCCGCGGTGCGGCATCTGCGGACGAGCCCGGCGTACGGGCCGGAACACGAGCTGACCCTGGCCGCCGAGGTGGGTGCGGCGCTGGACCTGCTCATGATGGGCCGGTACGCCCGCGCGGTCGACGCCCAGCAGCAGGCGTACGAACGGTCGGTGGCCGCACTGGGGTCGGCCCACGCGCGTACCGTGGACTGCCGCCGCCATCTGGCCGCCGGCCTGCGCCACGCCGGCCGGTACGCCGAGGCGGCCGATCTCGACCAGCACGACTTCGACCGGCTCACCGCCTCCGACGACGCGATCGACGCCGTCCGGGTCGCCTTCGCGCTGGCCGACGACCTGACCGGGCTCGGGCAGTACCAGCCGGCGCTGGACCTGCTCGACCAGTACACCGCTCAGGGCGCCCGGCTCATCGGCGACCACGATCCCGGGGTGCTGGCCGCGGGGCGTACGGCCGCGGTGGTGCGCCGCCGGCTCGGCCGGACCGGGGCGCTGGACGAGCTGGCCGGGCTGCACCTGCGCTGCCGGGAACTGCTCGACCAGGCCGCTCCGCAGGTGCTGGCGGTCGCGCTCAGCTACGCCAACGCGCTTCGCGAAGCCGGGCGTACGGCCCAGGCCGAACAGCTGATCCTCGACGCGATCGCGGCCTACGAACGGCGGCTGTCCGACCGTCACCCGCTCGCGGTGGCGGCCCGGGTCAACCTCGCCGCCGTGCACCGCGCCCGGGGCCAGTGGCCGGTCGCCCGGCAACTCGGCCAGCGGGCCGCCGAACACCTGCGCCGGACGCTGGGCGCCGACCATCCGTACGCGATCATCGCGGCGGTCAACCACGCCACCGATCTGGCGTTGACCGGCGACCGCGCCGGAGCCGTCGCCGCCTCGCGATCGGCGTACGCGGTCGCGGACCGTGTCCTCGGGCCGGAACACCCCGACACGCTCGCGGCGGGCACGAACCTCACCCTCGATCTGCTGGCCGTCGGCGCTCCGGACGACCGCCTCCGCGAAGGCATGCTCACGGGCTGGACGAAGCTGTTCGGCGAGCACGAGCAGGTCGCCCGGCTGGCGCGGGGAAACCGGGTGGAATGCGACCTGGACCCCTGGCCGATGTGACCGCGACAG
>JABFYB010000584.1 GCA_013361475.1 Hamadaea sp. | reverse complement strand
AGGCGCGCCTGCGCGATCGCGAACCCGCCGCCCGGCTCGCCCAGCAGGTTCTCCCTGGGCACGCGTACGCCGGAGAACTCGATCTCGGCGTGACCGCCGTGCGGGCCGTGGTCGTAGCCGTACAGGGTCATGCCGCGGAGCACGCGGACGCCCGGGGTGTCGCGCGGGACGAGGACCATGCTGTGCTGCCGGTGCCGTCCCGCGTCCGGATCGGTCTTCCCCAGGACGATGAGCAGCTCGCAGTCGGGCCGCATCGCCCCCGACGACCACCACTTACGCCCGTTGATCACGTAGTGGTCGCCGTCGGCCTCGATCCTGGTGTCGATGTTGTTGGCGTCGGAGGAGGCGACGTCCGGCTCGGTCATGCAGAAGGCGGACCGGATCTCGCCCTCCAGCAGGGGCGTGAGCCATTCGGCGCGCTGCCGTTCCGTGCCCGCCAGCGCCAGGAGCTCCATGTTGCCGGTGTCGGGGGCCGAGCAGTTGAGCGCCTCGGGCGCGAGCCCCGGGCTGCGGCCCATGATCTCGGCCAGCGGCGCGTACTGCACGTTGGTCAGGCCGGGGCCGCCGGGCGTTTCCGGCGGGAGGAAGAGGTTCCACAGGCCGCGGGCGCGTGCCTGCTTCTTGAGCTCGTCCATGACCGGCGGCCGACGCCACGGGTCCTCCGGGTCCACCTGCGCGGCGAGCGTGCGCTCGGCGCGGTAGACGTGCTCGTCCATGAACTCGGTCAGCCGCCGCCGGTAGTCCTCGGCCACGGCGTCGTACGCGAATTCCATCCGGTTTCCCCTTACTGGGAGACGCGCAGCACGGCCTTGCCGCGGAGCCTGCGCTCGCGCAGGTCGTCGATCACCGCGCCGGTGTCGGCCCAGTCGGCGACCCGGCTGATCTCCGGGTGCAGCCTGCCGGTCTCGACCAGGCGCACGAGGGTGCGCAGGTCCGGCCCGTACGGCTCGTCGCTGTCGGCGTAGTGGAAGTGCCGGATCGTGCCGGACTCGGGACCTGCGAAGAACTCGAAGAAGCTGAACGTCGCGGGCGTCCTGCTGGCCTGGCCGAACCAGATGTAGCTGCCGCGCTTGGCGACCTTGCCGAGCGACTGCACGGCCGCGTCCCCGCCGACCGACTCCAGCACGATGTCGAACGGGCCCTCGGCGTCGCCCACGTCGTGCACGACCTCGGCGGCGCCCAGCTCGGCCAGCCTGCGTCCGCGCTCGGGTGAAGCGCTGACGGCGGTCACCTCGGCCCCGGAGGCGTAGGCGAGCTCGACGAAGTAGTGGCCCACGCCGCCGGAGGCGCCGGTGATCAGGACGCGCTTGCCGATCAGGCTGCCGGCGGTGCGTACCAGGCGCAGCGCGGTCAGGCCGGCCAGCGGCAGCGCGGCGGCCGTCTCGACGTCGATGTTGTCGGGCAGCGCGACGATGTCGGCGGTGTCCACCGCCGCCCGCTCGGCCCAGCCGCCGTACGGCGGGTGCGCCACGACCCTGGTGCCCACCGCGGGCCCGGTGCCGTCGGCCGCCGCGGCCACGACCCGGCCGGCGATGTCCTTGCCGGGGCGCAGCCCTTCCCTGGGCTTCATGAGGAGGAACATCTCGCCCCGGTTCACGGAGAAGGCCTCGACCGCGATCACCGCCTGGTTCGGCCGCGGCGCCGGCTCCTCGACCTCCGCGAACCTGACCAGGTCCTCCGTCTGTCCACTCGGAACCAGAATCTTCACGATCGCCTTCCTTCCCCGGGGCCTTGGCGTACTGTGCCGGAGCGTAGGTACGCGGGCCGCCGCCCCGGAAGGCGGCACCTCGGCGTGACCTGGTCACCCCGAGGTGACCTACGAGGTCAGGGGCCCGCCGGCGGCGCAGTGACATCGGCCACACGCCGGTTCCGCATGACGTCGAGCGCGAACTCCACGTACTGGGCGGCGACGCGTTCGGGGGTGAGCGGGCCCTCGTCGCGGTACCAGGTGGGGATGGCCACGCACATGGTCACGATGGCCCGGACGGCCTCGCGCGGGTGCGGCGTGGTGAACCGGCCGAGGTAGGCGGCGGCCTCGGCCTCGCGGTCGACCATGCGTTGCTGGGCGATGCGCATGGCGACGATCTCGTGGCGGTTGTGCGGTTCGAGGCTGCGCATCTCGCTGGTGCCGACGAAGCCGAGCGCGCGGCGGTAGGTGTGCCACAGGGCCAGGTGCTCGACGAGGAGGCGGAACCGCTCGACGGGGTCGCGGCCCTCGTTGCGGGCGGCGGCGGAGCGTTCCAGCAGCTCGGACATCGCCAGGTGGAGGAGCGCGCGGAGCATGTCCTGCTTGCTGGCGTAGTGGTGGTACAGGCCGGACACCGACAGGTTGGCCGCGCGGGCGATGTCGCGGACGGACGTGCCGTGGTAGCCGGCCCGCAGGAACTCGGTCAGCGCGGCGGCCAGCACGGGGTCGAGGCGCAGGGGCGGGTAGTCGCGCCAGCCGGAGGCCCGTGGCGCGGAACCCGCCGGCGCGCGTTCGCCGGACGACTCGGCGAGGATCGCTCCCGGGGTGGTGTCGAGCAGGTCGGCGATGCGCGCGAGCCGGTCGATGCTGAGCTTCGTCTTGCCGGTCTCGATGTTGCTGAGCGTCGCGGGGCTGACGTCGAGCTCGGCGGCGAGGGTGCGCAGGCTGACGCCGCGAGCGACGCGTAAGGCCCGGACCCGCTCCCCGGTGTTCAGCCGAGACAGCTCGACGTTCACCATGCGTAAACGATAGCGGCCCGCTCAACTAAACGCCGTACCTGCCGTTGACGGGCAAAATTCGGCGATCTCAAGATGGGGTCCACTCCTGAGCACCGATCGATCGTTCGGGTGTGACTGTTCGCGTACGGGCGACGGAAAGCGAGATCGACCATGACCGAGGCCAAGCCGGTTCCCTCGATGGGCGAGCTGTTGGGCGCGGACGCGCCGACGAACTGGGGCAAGTGGGGCCCGGACGACGAGGTGGGCTGTCTGAACTACCTCGACGCGGCCCAGGCCCTGCGCGGCGTCCGCGAGGTCTCCAGCGGTGAGGTGTTCACGCTGCAGATCCAGATGGGCTACCCCAAGCCGCCGGGTGACCCGTTGTGGCCCGGGAGGAAGCCCGCCAAGCGGCGCAACGTCCTGGACGAGGGCTACTGGGAGCGCGGCGAGGGCCCCGAGTTCCCCGGCGGCCTGCACTACGCCGACGACGTGGCGGAGATCTTCACCCAGGGCTCCACCCAGTACGACGCCCTGGGCCACGTCTGGTACGACGGCAAACTCTGGAACGGCTACGACGCCGGCGTGACCGTCGACGCCATGGAGAAGGCGTCGGTGCTGCCGATCGCGGAGAAGGGCGTCGTGGGCCGCGGCGTGCTCCTCGACGTCGCCCGGCATCGCGGGAAGGAGTACCTGGCGAAGGGCGAGACGTTCGACCACGAGGACCTGGAGGAGGTCGCGAAGGCGCAGGGCGTGCGGATCGAGCCGCGCGACATCCTGCTCATCCGTACCGGGTTCATCCCGTACTGGTACACGACGACGCCGGAGGAGTTCTACGACGGCTTCTGCGAGCCGGGCCTGACCTACTCGCGGGAGCTGGTCGAGTGGTTCCAGCGCATGGAGATCCCCAACCTGGTCACCGACACGATCGCCAACGAGGTCACCTACGAGCCCGAGTCCGGGGTGGCGCTCCCGCTGCACTGCGCGCTGATGCGCAACCTCGGTGTCGTGCTGACCGAGATGACCTGGCTCGACGACCTCGCCGCCGCCTGCGCCGCCGACGGCCGCTGGAGCTTCCTGTACACGGCCGCGCCGCTGAAGCTGGTCAACGGCACCGGCGCGCCGGTCAACCCCGTGGTGATCCGGTGAGCGGCTACGACGACCGGCCGTGGCTGGCCCGGTATCCGGCCGGCCGGCCCGCCGGTCTCACGCCGGACTTCGACGACGCGCTGGCCATGTTCCGCGCGACGGTCCGGCGCGACCCCGGCGCGGTCGCGATCCGCTACTTCGACGGGCGGCTGACGTACGGGGAGCTGGACGAGCTGTCGGACGCGTTCGCCTCCGCGCTGCTCGACGACGGGTTCCGGCGCGGCGACCGGGTGGGGCTGTATCTGCAGAACGTGCCGCAGTTCGTGCTCGCCCTGGTCGGCACGTGGAAGGCGGGCGGCGTCGCGGTGTCGGTCAACCCGATGAACCGTCAGCGCGAGCTCGAACTCCTGCTGACCGACTCGGGCGCGACCGTGCTGGTGTGCCTGGAGAGCCTGTACCGGGACGTGGCGGCCGAGGTCGTGCC
>JABFYB010000246.1 GCA_013361475.1 Hamadaea sp. | reverse complement strand
ATCTACCCGGCGGCGCGGTCCCGTGTGTTCGCCGCCTTCGCCTCGAAGGAGGCCAAGGACGCCTGGGGCGCCACCAGTGAAGTGGAGCCGGGGGAGAGCGCGACGAGCATCGAGGAGTTCGACTTCCGGCCCGGTGGCCGGGAACGGTTCACCGTCCGGCGGCGCGGGACGAGCTACCGGAACGAGGCGCTGTACTACGACATCGTGCCGGACCGTCGGATCATCTACGCCTACGAGATGTACGCCGACGGCACCCGGATCTCGGTGTCCGTCGCCACGATCGAGCTCACCGACAGCGGCGCCGGCACCGCGCTGAGCTGGCGCGAACAAGGCGTCTACCTGGACGGCATCGACGGAGCACGGGCACCGGCGCTCCGCGTGGGCGGCACCACCGAACTACTCGACAGCCTGACCCGGTATCTGCAGGTGATTCATCCAGCCACGACACGGGAGTTCTGATCATGCGTAAGACGAAAGCGTTGGTGTTCAACTACTCGCTCAACGGACTGCTCGCCGACCCGGACACCGACTTCTGGGACTTCGTCTTCGGCCAGCTCGACGAGGCGGGCGGCCCTGACGCCGACGACGGCACCCTCGGCCTGCTCCGCAACGCGTCCGCGCACGTCATGGGGCGCGTCGCGTACGAGGGCATGGCCAAGAACCTGCCGACGAACACCGAGCACCCGTGGTCGGCCATCCTGAACGCGGGCAACAAGGTGGTCTTCTCGCGCACGATGGCGACGGCCGCCTGGGAGAACACGACCATCGTGTCGGGCGACACCGCCGAGGAGATGGACCGGCTGCGGCAGGGCGACGGCCACATCCTGCTCTGGGGCGGAGTCGGTCTCTGGCGCTCGCTCATGCGGCTCGACCTCATCGACGAGTTCTACGTGAGCATGTACCCCTACGTCACGAGCCAGGGCACGCTGATGTTCGACGACGTCCCGAAGGGATACCGGCTCGACCTGATCGACAGTCTGGCCAAGAGCAACGGGATCCTCGAGCTGCACTACGGGCGGCGCCGCTAGGGCGCCCGGCGCGATACTGTTCGGCATGATCACCCAGGGGTCGCCCGCCGTCGGTCTCGGAGCCCTCGTCCCGATGACCCGA
Organism: Hamadaea sp.; assembly: GCA_013361475.1. Lineage (GTDB taxonomy): Bacteria > Actinomycetota > Actinomycetes > Mycobacteriales > Micromonosporaceae > Hamadaea. Next base: position 3,147 of record JABFYB010000246.1, on the reverse strand, counting down.
CCCGGCTGGGTCGAGGCCGGGCAGCACCTGCTCGCGGGGTTGGAGCTGGCCGTCCGCGAGGTGAACGCCGCCGGTGGGATCGGCGGACGACCGCTCGACCTGGTAGTACGCGACACGGCTGCTGATCCGCGGCGGGCCGCGGCAGCCGTCGACGAGCTTGCCGATCTGGGCGTGGCCACCGTGGTGGGGGAGTATCACAGCGTCGTCGCCCGTTCGGCCGCCGCTCGCGCCGACGCCCTCGGGCTGCCGTTCCTCTGCACCTCCGCAGTGCTCGACGGGCTCACCGAACGGCCGACCGATCGGGTCGCGCGCATCGCCCCGGCGCAGTCTCGCGGCTGGCAGCTGTACGCCGATTTCCTTCTCGCCGAGGGCCACCGTCGCATCGCCGTCGCCGCCCAGGCGAGCGTCTACTGGTCGTCGGGCATCCGCATTCTGCGGGAGTCGCTGCAGCCACGTGGCGGCACCGTCGTCACCCTCGACGCGACCACGCTGGACCCGGCAGCACTGTGTGACGAACTGGCGGAAAGCCGTGCCACCGCAGTGCTGCTGCTGGTCGGTACTCCGGAGCCCGCGGTGCCGATCGTCCAAGCCGTACGCCGGGACGAGCGACTGTCGCAGGTCATGATCGGCGCACCGGCCGGGCAACCGGAGTTCGCCGAATGGGCGGCGTTGCTGGGCGACGACGGCACCGGGATCCCGTTCCTGCGGTATCTGCCCGCTGAGCTGGGCCCGCTCGGCGTACGCGTCGAGGCGGCGCTGCGCGAGCGGCTCGGCGAGGCGCCGTCCTTCGTGGCCTTCGAGGGCTACGACGCCATCGTGGTCGTCGCCGACGTGCTGCGTACGCACGGGGCCGACCGCGCACGGATCGCGGAAGGCTGGTCCACCGTCGCCGTCGACGGCACTCGTGGGCGTATCCAGTTCTCCCGGGTTCCCGGAATCACCGTATGGCAGTGGGCGTGGCCGCCGATCCAGGTCGTCGACCGCCATCCCGCAGGCGGTTTCCGCGTACGCCACAGCGCCCGGTGAGCAGCGGACGCCAAATCGCGTGGCGGCCGCGGTGATCACGGGCTAAACTGGCCCCGTGCCATACCAGTTCTACCTGTGAGATTCCCAGCTGACGAGGCGTTGAGCATGGCTCCGCCTCGAAGCAGCTGACGCTTCCTCCTCTTCTCCACCATCGGCTGCGACGGTCTTCGCCGTCCGCGGCGGCTGTGTGCCGTCTGCGGGACGCGTGCCGGGGCGCGCCGGGAATCTCGAGGTGACCATGCTTACCGCCCTTGAACAACAACTATCGCTGCATTCCGTGACGGTCCGGTTCGGCGAGCACGTGGTGCTCGGCGATGTCACCCTGTCGGTGCGTCCCGGCGAGTCCGTGGGTGTCATCGGCGACAACGGCAGCGGGAAGTCCACGCTGCTGCGGCTGATGGCCGGGGTGCTCACACCCGACGACGGCACGGTCACCGTGTCCTCGCCGGGCGGCGTCGGCTACCTCACGCAGACGCTGGGACTGCCCGGTAGCGCGACTGTCGCCGACGCGATCGACTACGGCCTGCGCGACCTTCGCGTCATCGAGCGACGTCTACGCGCGCTCGAGCAAGACTGGGACGCCGCTGAAGCTGAGGCGTACGCCGAGCTGACGGAGCTGTTCGAGATCCGGGGCGGCTACGACGCCGAGTCCCGGGTCGAGATCGCGCTGCACGGGCTCGGCCGTCCTGGGCTGGCCCGTGATCGGCGGCTGGACACCCTGCCGGGTGGGGACGTGGCCCGGCTCGGTCTGGCGGCGGTGCTGGCGAGCCGGCCACAACTGCTGCTGCTCGACGAGCCGACGAACGACCTCGACGACGAGGCGCTCACCTGGCTGGAAGAGCACCTGCGGGCGTACCGGGGGACGTTGGTCGCGGTCACTCATGACCGGGTTTTCCTGGAACACCTCACCGACACGGTGCTGGAGGTGGACGGCGACGCGAAATCGGTACGCCGGCACGGCAACGGCTACGACGGGTACCTCACCGCCAAGGCGGCCGATCGAGCGAACCAGATCCTGCGGCACGAGCAGTGGAAGGCGGAACTGGCCCGGCATACGTCGTTGCTGTCCACGCACACGGAACGGTTGACCGCCATTCCGCGGAAGATGGACAAGCCGGGTTACGGCGGCGGCCCGTTCCGGGCCCGGTCGCGTACGCACGGCACGATGGGCCGCATCCGCAACGCGAAGGAGGAACTGCGCCGGTTGACCGCCGATCCGGTGCCCGCGCCGCCGGAACCGTTGCGGCTCACCGCTCGCCTCACCAGCGGCGAGGACGGCGTAGAGAACAGCGGTGACCCCGTCGTGCGGTGTGCGGACGTCGTCGTCCGAGGCCGCCTGTCCCTTCCGGACCTCACCCTCGTGCCAGGAGATCGGCTGCTCGTCACCGGACCCAACGGCGCGGGCAAGAGCACCCTGCTCAAGGTGGTGGCCGGTGATCTCAGTCCGGACAGCGGCACCGCCTGGAGCACGGGCCGGATCGGCTATTTGCGGCAACAGGACGCCGTCGCCGGTGGCACTGTGCTGACCGCGTTCGCCGACGGGCTGCCCGGCCCGGCGGAGGAACACGCGGATCTGCTGCTCAGCCTCGGCCTGTTCCGGCCCGACGTGCTGCGCCGACCGACGCGTACGCTGTCGATCGGCCAGCGCCGCCGGATCGAGCTGGCCAGGTTGATGCGGCACCCGTCCGACGTGATCCTGCTCGACGAGCCCACCAACCATCTGGCTCCCGATCTGGTGGAGCAGCTGGAGTCCGCGCTCGCCGAGTACTCCGGCGCGGTCATCATGGTGACGCACGATCGCCGCATCCGCCGCACCTTCACCGGACGCCGGTTGGTGCTGGATCACTGCGCCGTCGTGCCGGCCGCCGCCGACTGATGATCATCGCGTCAGCCATGCGGTTTCAGCGGACATTTCGGCGCGGGAAGCAGCATGGCTGACGCGATGATCACGCCTTCGCGTCAGGAGGGGACTCGCGCGGAAGGGTGGGTGGTGAGGGCGGCGGCGAGGAGAGCCTCAGCCTCGGCAGGTGCGGGCAGGCCGTCGGTGTCGCCGGGCCGGGCGACGATCGCGGCGGCGAACTGCCCGGCCAGCCAGGCCGCACCGGCGGGGGTCGCGCCGCG
>JABFYB010000174.1 GCA_013361475.1 Hamadaea sp. | reverse complement strand
CCACCGGAGCTGTCCGCGTACCTCCACAAGGTCCGATCAACTAGCAGGATCTGTTCAACCGATGACGCCCAATTCGTTGCCCCAACCTGTCTGCGCACTTTAGGTTGCATGATCAAGCGCGCCGCACGGAGCACACGCTGCTTCGCCACAGCAGCGAGACATGAGTATTGCGCCGCATAGTGAGGAGCTCACGGTGGCACCACCCCTATTTCGTCGGAACTTTCTTTCCTGGAAGGCGCCGGGCCGCGTGGTCGCGGCGCTGGCGGCGGGGACGCTGCTGCTCAGCACGTTGAGCGTGCCCGCAGCTGCGGCACCTGCCCGTACGCCGCAGCCAGGCGGCCGGCAGACACCCGGCACACCGGCGCCCGCCCGGTTACCGCAGCCCGAGAGCGGGCTTTGGCTGTTGCGGCTGGACAAGCCGTCGCTGGCGGCGGTCACCAAGACCGGTGCGGCTTCCCGTAAAAAGATCAATACCCGGTCGGCCGCCAGCGCCTCCTACCTCAAGGAATTGGCTCGGCAGCAGGACACAGTGGTGGATGAGATCGCGGCGAGCCTGGGCCGGTCCGTGCGGGTTGCCCACAGGTATCAGAACGTGGTCAATGGACTGGCGATCGAGGCCAGCGCGGAAGAGGCAACTCGGTTGGCCGACCTGCCGGGGGTCGCGGCGGTCGTACCCGACCAGACTCTGAAGTTGACCACCGACACCAGCAATACGCAGATCCAGTCGCCGGCCGTCTGGGAGGGCCGGACTCCCGACGAGGTCGCTACCCGCGGCGAGGGCGTCATCGTCGGCGTGCTGGACACCGGCATCAACCCCGACCACCCGTCGTTCGCCGCGGTAGACGGTGACGGCTACGGGCACACCAACCCCATGGGCACGGGCAACTACGTCGGCGTCTGCGCTCCGAACCACCCGAACTACCGGGCGATCTGCAACGACAAGCTGATCGGCGCCTGGTCGTTTGTGGGTACCGACCCTCGCGACGACAACGGCCACGGCAGCCACACCGCCTCGACCGCCGCCGGCAACAGGCACCAGGCCACCATCAAGGTTGGCACCGACTCGCACACCCTCACAGTCTCCGGGGTGGCGCCCCGAGCCAACATCATCGCCTACAAGGTCTGCCTGAGCATCGGCTGCCTCTCGTCGGCGTCGATCGCCGCCGTGGACCAGGCGATCGCCGACGGGGTCGACGTCCTCAACTATTCGATCTCCGGGTCGGACAACCCGTGGAACGACCTCGTCGACCAGGCATTCCTTGAGGCGTACGCGGCCGGCATCTTCATCGCCGCCTCCGCGGGCAACGAGGGCCCGGGCGCGGAGACGGTGGCGAAGACCGCGCCGTGGAACGCCTCCGTAGCCTCGGTGGACCAAGAGCGGGTCATCGCCCATCGGCTCGATGTGACCGCGCCGGCACCGGTGCCGGCGTCGCTCACCGGCATTCCCGCTGTGATCGGCGACGGCTCGCCGATCCCGCCCATCGAGGGTGAACTCCGGTATTCGGGCACCGCCGAGCCTGGCAACGAGTTGGGTTGTGAGACCTTCCCGGCCGGCGCGTTCAGTGCCAAGGTCGCGCTGATCACCCGGGGAGGTTGCAACTTCTCCGTCAAAGTCGCCAACGCCGCCGCCGCCGGCGCGACCGGCGTGATCGTGCACAACCAGTTCGCCGGTCCGCCCATCACGATGGGCGAGCTGAAGGGCAGCAAGATCCCTGCGGTGATGGTCGCTCTGGCGGACGGGCTACGGCTGCGTGAGCACCTGGCCACCATCAACGCTCCGGTCCAGGTGCACGTGGGCACCGGCAGTGAGGTGATACGCAATCCGACGTGGACCGACTTGGTTTCCGACTTCAGCTCCCGCGGACCCAGCCAGTTCGATCTGCTCGCCCCCACCTTCGCCGCCCCTGGTCGCAACATCCTTGCCGCCACGATGGCGACGGCCACCGACCCGGTCCAGTACGCCTTCATGCAGGGCACATCCATGGCCTCGCCCCACGTGGCCGGGGCAGGTGCGCTGCTGGCGGCCCTGCACCCGGACTGGTCGCCGACCCGGATCCGCTCCGCGCTGGCGGTCACCGCCGATCGGGACGGCGTACGGAAGGAGGACGGGGTCACCCCGGCCGACCCGTTCGACGTCGGCTCCGGCCGGATCAACCTGGACCAGGCCGCCCGGGCCGGACTGGTGCTGGATGAGACGGCCGCGAACTTCATCGCGGCCGACCCCGAGACCGGTGGCGATCCCCAGACCCTGAATCTGCCGGCCGTCGTCGAGCACCACTGCCTCAAGGTCTGCACCTTCACCCGTACGGTGTCCAGCGTGGCCGGAGTGACCGCGACCTGGCAGGTGGCGGCCAAGGCGCCTACCGGGGTACGGATCAGCGTCACGCCGACGCAGTTCACTTTGGCGCCCGGAGCCAGCCAGACCCTGACCATCGCCCTGGACGTCACCGGCACCCCCCGGGACAAGTGGCTCTTCGGTTCGATCGAATTGACGACCGATGCCCGGCACGGCGGGGACGGGCCGGCGGTCGCCGCGGCCCACTTCCCGGTCGCCGTGCTGCCCGCCGTTCCGGATCTCACCGTGGACCAGGCCGCACTGAGCAGCAGCATGGATGTCGCGCAGAGCGAGAGCCACACCGTCAAGGTGAGCAACGCCGGCGGCGCCCCGCTGACCTGGCGGGCCACCGGTGAGGGCACCGGCTGCTCCTGGCCGTCCTGGGTGAAAGTGACCCCAGCACAGGGCGACCTGGCCCCGTTCACCGATCAGAACATCGAGATCAGGCTCGATTCGACCGGCCTGGATGACGGTGGCGTGTTCCAGGCTGACCTCTGTCTGGCCAGCAATGACCAGGACGAGCCGAACACGAGGATCTCGCTGACGCTGACCGTCATACCGGTACCGCGGATCGCGGTGGCGCAGAAGTCGCTCTCCTCTCGGCAGCCGGCCGGGTTGGTCACCAAACAGAGCTTCACGGTCCGCAACACCGGCTACGGAGTGCTGGACTGGCGGGTCGACGACCCGGACGCGGGACCAGACGACGAGCGGGTCCGGCTCCTGCGTAGCGGTGTGCTGCTGATTCCCAACTCGGGCAGCAGTACGCGCGGGGTGATGGCGTTCGACCCACAGACGGGAAACCTCATCGATCCGCAGTTCATCCCGCACGTCTCGTTCGATCCGACCAGCACCTTGTACACGCCGTTCCATATCGTGGCCAAACCGGACGGCAGCGGGTTCCTGATGTCCGACCAGATAAACGGAGTGGTCACCGAGTACAGCCTGGACGGCACTTTCCGCCGTGTCTTCGCTCCGTCCGCCGGGGCGTACGACCCTAGGATCATGGCCAACACGCGGGGTATTGCGCTCTCTCCTCGTGGCACCGTGCTGGTGACGGTCGCCGCGCAGGCAAACGCCCAGTCGGTGGTCGAATTCGATGCCGACGGCAAGTACCTGGGTACCTTCGTCGCCCCCGGCGCCGACGGTATGAAGGGTCCATGGGGCATCCTGTTCCGCGAGAACGACATGTTGATCTCAGCCAGCGACAGCGACGCCATCCACAGCCTCAGCAAGGACGGATCCCGAGCCAACCCCCGCTTCGTCAACGGGATCAGCTGGCCCGGCCAGATGGTGGAGTTGCCCAACGGCAACGTGCTCGCCGCGAACTACGGCAGCGGCGGCCCCGCAGGGGTTTACGAGATGGACTCCACCGGAAAACTGATCGGCACCTACGCACCTCCGAAGGGCACCGGTTACCAGGGCGTCTACCAGCTCGGCAATGGCAACTTCCTGGTCACCAGCTCCCGGGGCGTCGAGGAGATCAACCGGGCCAACCAACTGGTCTCGGTGAAGAACAACAAGGGGACGGCCCGGTTCATCACCCACGTCCAGCTGCCGGATCTGCAACCGTGCGTCACACCTGACGAGGTGCCGTGGCTGTCGGTGGACCGTGCCTCGGACGGCACCGGCGCCGGCAAGTCCAGCGAGGTGACAGTCTCCCTGGACAGCACCGGGCTGGCCGCAGGCATATACCGGGCGCAACTCTGCGTCAGCAACGATGACCCGAACAACGGGCTGGTGACGCTGCCGGTGACGCTTGAGGTCACGGATCAGACTTGCGCCCAGGTGATCAGCGGCGAGCACAGCGGCGCGCTGACGGTCAGCGCCGGGGTGACATGTCTGGCTCAGGGCGCCAAGGTGATCGGGCCGATGACGGTCGAGAAGGGCGCCGGGCTGTACGCGCTCGAGGCCAGCGTCGTCGGGCCGGTGACC
>JABFYB010000013.1 GCA_013361475.1 Hamadaea sp. | reverse complement strand
CCGCCCGTCGCGCTTGGCGCGCTTGATCTGATCGTGTTCACTTGTCCAGATGCGTACACCGGACGGGCCGCCCAGCGGGACGAGCCGCCGCGACCTGCTCAGGGCACTCGCGGCGGTCGGTGCGGTCGGCGTGCTGGCCGGGTGTGACCTGCTGGCCGCGCCCGAACCCGACCCGGATCCGTTGCTCGGGCTGCTCACCGAGACGCGGGCCCTGCTGACCGCGTACGACCAGGTCATCGCGGCCGACTCGCAGAGCGCGGCCAAGCTCCAGCCGATCCGGACGACGCACGAGGCGCATCTGACCGCGTTGACCGCGATGATCAGCCCGCCCACTCCGAGCGCCACTCCAGCGGCGAGCGGCGCGGCCGTGTCGGTGGCCGATCTCAAGAAGGCGGAGGCGACGGCGGCGAAGTCCGCGTACGACGCGTGTCTGGCCACCACCCCGGAACGCGCGACGCTGCTCGGGGAGATCGCCGCCGCCCGCGCGACCCACGTGGCGGTGCTCTCATGACCAGCCCTTCCCCGGCGACCCCGTCCCCGGCGCCGTTGAGCGCCGACGGGGTGGCCCGGCTGTCGACGGCGCTCGACCTCGAACACCAGGCCGTGTACGCGTACGGCGTGCTCGGGCCGTATCTGAACGGCAGCCTCCGGACCAGCGCCCGGACCGCCGAGGCGACCCATCGAACGCGGCGGGACAAGGTCGAGGCGCTCCTCGGCGACGCCGCGCCCACCGCCGCCGCCGGGTACGCCCTCCCGCAGCCGGTCAAGGACAAGGCGAGCGCCCTGGCCCTGGCGGTCGTCGTCGAGGACGGGGTGACGACGGCGTACCGGGCGGCGTTGGCGGTCACCTCGGGGGGCAACCGGAAGATCGTGCTCGACGCCATGATCGACGCCGCGAACCGGGCGGCCGCCTGGCGACGGGCGGCCGGGACGACACCCGGCACGGTGTCGTTCCCCGGCCGCCCGGCCTGACGCCGGACCGCGACCGACCGACGGCGAGCGGACCAGCCGCCGATCGCCGGCGGCCGACGGTCAACGACGGCCGCCGGCCGGCGACGTCACGGGTCAGCGGCGCTCGATCGGCAGTCGCGACCGGGTGAGCAGGCCCGCGCCCACCATCGCGACGACCGGCACCACCACGGCGATCCCGAGTTGCAGCCACGGCACCACCATCGGCATGTCCGCCGGGATCGGCCAGACTCGCAGGCTCTGGCTGCGGTTCACCCCGGCGATCAGGGCCAGTGCCCCGCCGATGCCCACGACCAGCCCTAAGAGGGTGCCGACCCCGGCGATGACGCCCGACTGACTGAGCGACATGAACCGGCGTACGCGCGGCGACGCCCCGATCGCACCGAGCGTCGCCAGGTCGGCTCGCCCGTCGGCGGCCGCCAGTCCGGTGGCGATCGCCGCGGCGGCCAGCGTCACCAGCGCCGAGGCGAGGGCGAGCACGATCAGCAGGATGTTCAGCCGGTCGTGACCGGCCCGCTCCACCGTCGCGTACGCGAGCTGGCTGAACTCCAGCAACGCCGAGTTGAGCTGCTCCTCCTCGGCCGACGTCGGCGTCCGCGTCGTCGCGGCGACCAGGTACGCGGGCTGCGTACCGAGTCCCAGTCTCGTCAACGTGTCCGGAGCGGCCACGATGTCGAATCCGTGTACGCCGGACCGCAGCACGTAGGCGGGGACGGTGACGGGGGTGCCCCGCTGGTCGCCCTTGCTGTCGCCGATGATCGGGACGACCTGGACCTTGCCGTCGACGACGTACCGCGGATCGGTCACCACGACCGCTCCGGACCGCAGCGCCGCCGTCGCCTTTGCCACGTCGTCCGGGGTGGCGTCGGTGATCAGTCGCAGGTGCGACCCGTCGTCGGCGACCACCCCGAACGCGGCCCCCCACATGGCGCCCTCGTGGCACCGCTGGTCGGCCCGAGCCTGCGCCTGCTGCTCGGGCTCGGTGGGCGCCGACTCGAACGGGCACTTCTCCCGGTCGGGCAGGGCCAGTTCCAGCGCGCAGTACTTGTCGCTCTTGTCGTCGGAGGCGGGACAGGACAGTCCGTCCACCACGCTGGTCTCGCGTACCGGCAGGATGTCGCGGACGCGCCGGTCGAGCCGGGCCGTCGTCGCGGCGTCCATCGGCTGCGGGCCGCCGGTCGGACTCAGGTCCATGAGCCGGACCGAGGCGTACCCGTCGGGCAGCATCGGCCGGGCGTACACGTCGTTGCGCACCGTCTCGCTGTTCATGTAGATGCCGAGCATGACGCTGCCGGTCACGACCGCCATCACGGCCGAGATCGCCGGAGCGGCCGCGGCCCGGTTGCGGGACGCGTCGCGCATCGCGATCCGGGGCGCCAGCGGCAACGCCCGGCCGATCCGGCCGAGCAGGCCGACCAGCGACGGGGTCACCACCACGAAGCCGAGCTGGGCGAGCACGAGACCCACCAGGAGCAACTGCGAGTCGGCGAGCAGGGTCGCGCCGCCGCTCGCGGCCGCTCCGGCCACCATCACCGCCAGACCGGCGAAGATCCAGCGCCGCCGGGACCGGACGATGCCCCGACGGCCGGACAACGCGGTCACGACGTCCTGCCGGGCCGTCGTCACCGCCGGGACGAGCGCCGCCAGCAGGCCCGTGACCACCGCCAGCACGAGGCCACCCGCCAGTGCCAACGGGAATACGCGGAAAGCACCGCCCCGGGCGCCGAGATACTCCTCCAGGAACGGCCGGGCCAGCGCCGCCAGCAGTACGCCGAGGAGCAGGCCGGGCAGGGCGCCGACGACGCCGAGCACGACGCCGTCGGCGAGCATGATCCGGCGCAGTTGTTTCGGCGTACCGCCGTTGGCGGCGACCAAGGCGAGTTCGCGGCGCCTCCGGCGGGCGCCGACCGCGAAGGCCGGCGCGCACAGGAGGATGACCTCGAAGACGATCATCCCGACGACGATGGTGCTCAACGTCAGTTCCTCGGACCCGCCCGGGCCGCCGTCCACCGGCATTCCGGGCAGCTCGACCCGCGGGTCCACCCAGACGCCGGCCTGGTTGAGCTGCTTGATCAGATCCGGCGTGACGCCGCCGGGGATCCCCGCCAGCCAGGTGCCACCCCCATCGTCGGTACGCGTCAGCGCCGCCGGATGGAAGAGGATCATCTCCCGCAGATCGTCCGGGAACTCGACGAGACCGACGACGCCGAGCGTGCGATCGCCGTCGAGCGTACGCACGCTGCCCCCGACGCTCGCGCCCAACCGGTCGGCCGCCTGCGGCGACAACGCCACCTCGCCGTCCTTCGCGGGAGCACGGCCGGACAGGATCGTCGCCAGTCCCCGGGTCAACGGATCACCGAGGTCGACATACCGGGCTTGGACGCCCGCGATCCCACTCGGCGTACGCATCCGCAACTGCGTACCGCTGTTGTCGAGACGAGAGACCGTGCTGCCGGACGGCAGCAGGGACAGCAGGGTCTGATCGTTCTTCGGCTTGGCCGGGCCACTCGGCGGCTGCTGCGAGACGGCGTTGGCGTCGGAGCCGAGCTGGTCGACCGGGACGTCGCCGGACCAGTTCACCAGCGCGTCGGCCACGCCCATCTGCCGGGTGACCTGCTCTTCGGGCGTCAGTGAGAACGTCTTGTAGGTGACGGCGACGAAAGCCAGCGCGATGACCGGCGCGCCGATCAGCGCAGCCACCATCACCGAACGGCCCTTGTGACGGCGGGCCTCCCGCCGGGCGAGTCGCAGGGACACTCGCCACGACTTCCACCACGCCGTCATCCGGCCGTCTCCAGCAGCGCGGCCGCGTCCGTGGCGCCGACGGAGGTGTCCACGACGACGCCGTCGCGGAGGAACACCACCCGGTCGGCCCATGCCGCGTGCCGGGCCTCGTGCGTGACCAGGACCGCCGCCGCTCCGGCATCCACCTTGGACCGCAGGAGGCGCAGCACGGCCTCACCGGTCTGCGAGTCCAGGGCACCGGTCGGCTCGTCGGCCAGCATCAGCCGCCGCTGCCCGACCAGGGCGCGAGCGATCGCGACGCGCTGCTGCTGACCACCCGACATCTCGTCGGGGAAGCGTTCGGCGTACCCCTCCAGACCGACCTCGGCCAGCGCGGCCTCGGCCTGGGGGCGAGCCTTGCGCGGCGCGACGCCGTCCAGTTCGAGCGGGAGCGCGATGTTCTCCGCGGCGGTGAGGCTCGCGAGCAGGTTGAGATCCTGGAAGACGTAGCCGAGCCGGCGACGCCGCAGCCCGGCGAGCCCGGACCGGTTGAGGGTGCCGAGGTCGACGCCCTCGATGACGACCGAGCCCGAGGTCGGCGAGTCGAGGCCGCCGGCCAGGTTGAGCAGGGTCGACTTCCCGGACCCGGACGGGCCCATGACCGCGACCAGTTCGCCCGGTGCGACGGCGATGCTGACCCCCCGCAGGGCCTGCACCTCGGTCGCGCCGTGCCCGTGCGTCCGGTGCACGTCCCGCAGCTCAAGCACGCTCATGAACGTTCTCCTCCTCGGCCGGGACGGCCGCGGCCGCCGGCTTCGCCGTCTGGACGAAGCGGACCAGCGACGCCTCACAGTGGTCGAGCCAGCGGAGCTCCGCCTCGGCCTGGAAGATCAGCGAATCGAGCACCAGCCGCCAGGGCAGCTCGCTGTCGCTCTGCTTGAGCCGCGTGTACTGCTGCAGCGTGCGCATCGTCGCGCTGCGCTGCGTCTGGACGACCGACTGGACGTCCACCCCCGGCGTGGTCAGCGCCAACGCCAGCTTGATCGCCAGCTCGTCGCGCGGCCGGTCCGGATGGGCGATCGGGGTGGCGAACCACAGCGCCAGCTCCGTCCGGCCCTCCGGAGTGATCTCGTACGGCCGCTGCCCCCCGTCGTGCTCCGGCAGCGCCCGCACCAGACCGTCCCGCTCCAGGCGGGTCAACGTGGTGTAGACCTGCCCGATGTTGAGCGGCCAGGTCGCGCCGGTCTCCGCCTCGAAGGCGGACCGAAGCTGGTAGCCGTACATCTGCCCGCGTTCGAGCAACGCGAGCAACCCGTGTCTGATGGACATGGCTACTGAGTATGCATACCGAGTATGCGACGGTCAACTGGAGGGCTCTGACCTGCGAATTTCCTCGTCAGCGGTCGAGTAGGTGCTCGCACAACGCGGCTCGGGCCGTCATACGCTCGGCGAGGCGTGCGGGTAGCCGGCTCCCAAGTCCGGAGATCTCGTCGGTCTTCACTATCCGACTGATCATCTCCGGAAGCCGTTGCGCGTACTCTCGCGCCCTGCGGACGGAGTCCTCCGGATCCAGTCCCGCCTCGTCGGCCAACCGACGCCAACGCGTACCGGTGATTCCGTCGAGCCGGTAATCACCACCGATTCGCATCGCCATGCGTAACCGGGGCACGTACATGTCGTCATATGGCAGTGCGCTTGCCACGTCGTACAGCGGGGCCAAGCGTGCGCCGGAGGCGCCCAGCAGAATCGAGAAGTTCTTAGCGTGTGCGTCGGTCCCACCGATCAGCCAATTGAGGATCAGCGCGTCGATGAAGCGCTGGATATCCGCCTCCGCTTGTTTCGGCGCCAAGACCGCCGACCGCAACAGTCGCACGACGTCTTCCGGGCCCGGTCCGCCCTCATTCTGGTACTTGGCCGTCGGAGGTCGGCCCAATGCCTGGCAGACGTCCTCCTGATGAACCCGCACCCACTCATCGGCAACCCGTCGACGGTCGTACCGGTCGACCACTATGACCCTCTCGCCGCCGAACTCCGCTACACGCGACCGAGCCGCAGTCATCCCGAGCGCCCGGGCCAATTCCAGGCAGAGATGCTCATTGAGGTCGTGCTCGTCGAACCCGGAGATCGCGGGTTTCAGAATGTGCGTAGTCGGGACCGATCCCCAGGGATCGCCCCAGCGACCTGCCTCAGCGTCAAAGTGGAGCGCGGTTTTCGCCTGGGCACCGGCAAGGCTGAACTGCCCGGATCGAGACAAGTGCCAGGCGGCGGGATCCCTCCTGAGCGTGCGAATGCGGGCGGCGATCTCGTCAGGCTCCACCCAGTCCACACCGCCTTCGCCAGCCGCGATCACGTCTACCCGCTCGGGTGTGACGAACTGCGCAGCTCCTGCGCAGTCCTCACCGACGTGCTGAAGGAGCGCGAAAGGATTCCGCGCTGAGACGTGGTACGCCTGCGCCCAGCGCTCGAGAACCGCTTCGTTGTCGGGCAGCAGACCCCACAGAAACGCTCGCACGACCGAGTCGTGATGATCGGCCACCGACAGTGGCATCGACAGCGACAGCGGCGTTCCCGTCGCCGCCGATCGCCATTCATCGTCATAACGGAACATGAGGCGAGCTCGATCATCTTGCTCAAGCAAGCCGATGCGACGGCCGCGCATCATCACCACAAGTCGGGCTGTCACGAGCGGTCCTTGAGCGAGTCGAGGAGCTCACCCAAGTCAATCTCGTCCGGCGGAAGCACCACTGGCTGCACCGTGATCCCCAGCTCCAGGGCGTGAAGCGTACGTATGATCAGTCCGACCTCAGCCCCTGGCTTACCGGCTTCCAGATTTGCCAACCACCGGACGCTGACGTGCGCCTCCTCCGCAAGCTCATGCCGAGTCTTGCGGAGTTGCTGCCGACGCTCTCGGATGTAATGGCCCAGGTCGGCCGCGGTGGTGATACGCACTCAAACCTCCTCGCGACGTGCACGTTCGTGCACATTCTAGCTGATGTGCACGTACGTGCATCTGAATAGCTGACGTGCACGTACGTGCACGTCAGTGAAGCTGCGATCTACTTCGGGAATCCGGGGGCGGGGCCTCGCCAGCCGGGGTCATCGCCGCCCAAGTCGCGCTGACGCGGCTGCCATCGGCGTACCGGACTGGGCAGTGCTTTAGGCGTACCACTGGCGGTGAATTGGGCAGAGCGGACCGGACCGCGGACCGCGGGCCTCGACCAGCGCATCGGCTTCGGTGTCGCCGTCGACGTTTGGGCTTCTCGTCAGCGCCAGATCAGGGATGCGCATGCCTCCGGGGCGACCGGAAGCCTGCACATCCCTGATCTACGCGAAAAGTCAGTGGGAGTTCTCGTTGTTGAGCCGGTGGAAGATCGCCTCGGGATCCGCCTTGGCCTGCACCGCCAGCCCGATCAGGATCTCCTGCTCGTCGCTGGTCAGTCCGGCCACCGCCTGGCGGACCAGCTCCGGAACCGGCATCCCGCCCTGGGTGGAGTCCGGGTCGTCGCGCAGCTCCGCGCCGATCGTGGTGTCCACCTTGGGCGGCATCACCTCGATGACGTCGATGCCGCGGTCGCGGAGCTGATAGCGCATCGAGATCGACAGCGAGTGGAGAGCGGCCTTGGTCGCGCTGTAGACGCCGATCTCGACGAGCGGCGTGAAGGCGAGGGCAGAGGTCGTGTTGACGATCGCCGGCTTCGGCCGGGTGGCGAGATGGTCGACCAGCAGCGAGGCGAGGTGCAGCGGGGCCAGCAGGTTGATCTCCAGCTGCTGCTGCGCCTTGACCAGGTCGATCGGCTGCGTGACGTCGAATCGGTACTGCACCGCGGCGTTGTTGAACACCACGTCGAGGTCCGGGTGCTCCTTCACGACCCACTCCGCGAGCTCGACCCGCTGAGCGGCGTCCGCGAGATCGCACTGTCGCGAGTGGATACGCGGGGAGAGCGCGCTGACCTCGGCCAAGCGAGCCTCGTCCCGCCCGCAGGCGATGACGGTGTTGCCCAGCTCGGCGAAGCGCACGGCCAGCGCGCGCCCGATGCCGTTGGACCCGCCGGTGAGCAGGATGGTCCGGTCGTTCAGAATCATCGAAGCCTCACCGTACGGGCATGCTGAGCTGGGGGTTCTCGTCCTGGAGCATCTGGATCGCGTGCTCAACCGACTTGATGAGCACCTGCTTCGTGGACTCCCGGTGCCGGGCGTCGCACTCCAGGATCGGCACCCGGGCGGGCACCGCGAGCGCTTCGGCGATCTCGTCGACGGCGTACCGCCGGGTGCCGTCGAAGATGTTGAGCGCGACGATGTAGGGCAGCCCACGACTCTCGAAGAAGTCGATGGGCGCGAACGAGTCGGCCAGCCGGCGGGTGTCCACCAGGACCACCGCGACCAGCGCACCCCGCATGAGTTCGTCCCACATGAACCAGAACCGGGTCTGCCCCGGCGTGCCGAAGAGGTAGAGGATCAGGTCCGACGCGATGGTGATGCGGCCGAAGTCCATGGCCACCGTGGTGGACTCCTTGCCGGGCACCTTCGACGCGTCGTCGATCCCGACTCCGGCGGAGGTCATGATGGCCTCGGTCGTCAGCGGGGTGATCTCGGAGACGGTGCCGACCAGAGTGGTCTTTCCGACGCCGAAGCCTCCCGCGATGACGATCTTCGCGGACGTGATCTGCTGCGAGGGCCCCGTGGTGTCAAAGCCTGCGAAGTCCACTTAAGACCCTTTCCAAGACGTGCAAACGATCGTTGACGCTCTGTTCCCGAGCGATCTGGTGCAGGTCGAGCAGGCCCTCGGCGACCATGTCGGCGACGAGCACGCGGGCCACGCCGAACGGCATCTGAAGCAACGCGGCCACCTCGGCCAGCGAGCGGGGCGCGCCCTCGCACAGGCTTGCTATCCGGTTCTTGTGCTGGCCGGCGAACCGGCCCTCTTGCCGACCCGCGGGAGTGGTGACGAGCACCGCCTCGATCGCGATGTCCTGGCGCGGCTCCGTCCGGCCGCGCGTGACGGCGTACGGGCGCACCAGGGCGCCCCGCGGATCTCGGCGGAAGCCTTCCTCGTCAGGCTGAGCCACGACTCGCCACCCCCACTCTCACGACCCTCGCCAAGCCCTACGACTGCCGGGCGAACTCGCGGGTGCCCGGCGTGAGCGCGCCGCCCACCCGGTCCACCAGCAACGCCATCTCATAACCGACCTGGCCGACGTCGCAGCTACGCGCCGCGAGCACCGCCAGGGCCGATCCGTCGCTCACCGACATCAGGAACAGGTAGCCGGCGTCCATCTCGATGATGGTCTGCCTGATCGGCCCGCCTTCGAACGCGCGGGACGCGCCGTCGGTCAGGCTGATGACGCCGGCGGTGATCGCGGCGAGCTGGTCGGCCCGCTCCTCCGGCAGGTCCTGCGTCGCGGCGAGCAAAAGTCCGTCGGCGGAGACCGCCACGACGTGCGCCACCCCAGGCACCTGGTAACTGAAGTTGTTCAGCAGCCAGCTGATGTTCTGCATCTTCGGGCCGGTCATCGACGTTCCTCATTCTGTGCTCTGCTTTGCTGCGGAGTGGACAGGTCGTCCCGCCCGCGCTGCACCCCACGGGTGTACGCCGACAGCAGGCCCTGCACCTGTTCAGGCGTGCGCTTGACCCGGGCGGGCGCCGGTTGATCGACGCTGCCGGGGACGAGGTTCGCCTGGGGCGTCCGAATGGGCAGTCCCGACTTGGTCGTGGTGGAGACGTCCGGAGCCGCGGCCGCGGCCGCCGCCCGCCAGCCGGTGTCGGCCGTCGTCTGCCAGCCCTCGGGCGGTGCGGACTGCCAACTGTCCTGCGCGGTGGAGGTCGACCAGTTGTCCGGTGCGGACGGCTCCGGCCGGCTCGCCGGCGACTCCGACCGGCTCGCCGAGGCTCGGGGCAGGTCGTCGTGCGTCGGGCGGAACTGAGCGGGCGGCGCGCCGGCGATGGGCCACTCGGACCGGACCGGCTCCGGCCGGACCGCCGCCCGGGCGGTCACCCGGGCCGGCTCGGGCTGCTGCTGCGGCGGCCAGGGCTCGGGCACGGTCGGCGAAGTCGTGGTGTTGCCGAACCAGGTCGCCTGCATCTGGCGGAAGATCGGCAGCTCGGTGGTGTCATCGGAGGCCCGCATCGGCGGTGCCGCCGGGGGGCTCTGCGTGGCGGTCGCACTCGGTGCGGACACCGGGACCGCCGACACCGAGATCGGCGGCGAGCCGGTCGGCTCACCGGAGATCCGCTGTCCCGGTACGCGAGTCGGCAGATTCGGCTCCCGGAATCCGACCGGCTCCCGGGGCGCCTCGCGGGGCGCCGGCGGCGCTTCCCGAGGCGGCGACGGCAGCGCGGCGTGCCGGCCGCTCTCCTCGATGGCCAGGTGACGCCGCTGGCGCAGGGCGTTGTCCGCCGACCGCGGCAGCACCAAAATGCTGCGCGGCAGCACCAGACCGGCGGTGATCCCGCTGTCGGCGTTGCGCCGCAGTTCGGCCTTGATGCCGTAGCGGTGGGCGAGGCGGCTGACCACGCCGAGACCCATCATGCGGAACGACGAGACGTCCACCGACCCGGGCTGGTCCAGCCGCTCGTTGACAGACTGCAACTGCTCGTCGGTCATGCCCAGGCCCCGGTCCTCGACCTGGATCAGGACGTAGTCGCCGATGCGGCGGGCGTCGGCCACCACGACCGTCCCCGGTGGGGAGAACCGCGTGCCGTTGTCCATCAGTTCGGCCGTCATCCGGACGACGTCGTTGACCGCGTGCGCCGCGATCGCCGTGTCGGCGTCGACCGTGCTGAACTCGATCCGGTCGTACAGCTCGACCTCGGACTGGGCGGCCCGGAGGACGTCCTCCAGACCGGCGTCCTCGCGCCGGGCCGGGCTCGCGTCGGCGCCCGCCAGGACGAGCAGGTTCTCGTCGTTGCGGCGCATCCGGGTCGCGAGGTGGTCCAGCCGGAACATCCGGGCCAGCCGCTTCGGGTCCTGCTCGTGCTGCTCGATCGAGTCCAGTTCGGCGATCATCCGGTCGACCAGGGTCTGCGACCGGCGCGCCAGGCTGAGGAACATCGCCGACACCGTGCCGCGCAGGACGGCCTGGTCGGCGGCGATGCGTACGGCTTCGCGGTGGACGACGTTGAACGCCTGGGCCACCTGCCCGATCTCGTCCCGGCCGCGTACCTGGATCTCGTCGCGCACTTCGGAGGCGAGTTGGTCCGCACTGCGTTCGTCGAGGCCACGGGCGTCCCGCAGCCGCTCGACCGTCTCGGGAAGGCTGCGGTGGGCGACCACGAGCGCGCCGCCACGCAGCCGCTCCAGCGAGCGCACCATCATGCGGGCCACGTATGCCGCCATCAGGATGGCGAGCAGCAGAGCCGCGATGAGGAGGGACGACTCGATGATCGCCTGCCTGGTCACCTGGGCGGCCAGCGCGTTGATCGCGTCGCCGAGCTGCCACTCGAGGCGCTGCTGCGCGTAGCGCATCAGGTCGACCTCGGCCCCGATGGCGCGGGACGCGTCCAGCGCGGAGATGCGGCTCTTACTGCCTCGGGAGCGGCTCACGTCGTCGGCCGCCGCGTCGGCGAGCACGATGGCGTCACCGGTGACGAAGGTCCGGGCGGTGGCCCACTGCTCCGCGCTGGCCTGCCGCAGGAAGTCCTGGAAGGCCTGCTGTTGAGTGGTCAGCGTGGCGAGGAAGGTCGACTGCTGCTCCTCGCTGATCGCACTGCCCTGGCTCAGCGTCACGAACGCCACCGCCTGCTGCTCGGCCGCGGCGCCCTGGGCGGCGGCGAACGCGGCGACGGCGCGGGCGCTTCCGGTCAGGTCACTGCCGACCCCGATCTCCTCGGCGGCGTCGGTGATGTAACCGGTCATGTCGGCGAGGATGGCGGAGTACCGCAGCACGACCTGGGCCACCGTGGTGTCCTTGCGGGCCTGGGCCTCCTTGCGGATGTCGGCCAGACCGTCGAGGTGCGTGTCGATGCGGTGCAGCGGCGCGTCGAGGGTGGCCGGCGGGTCGTCGAGCGCCTTCAGGGCCTCCCGGTACGAGCCGACCTGAGCGTCGGTCTCCGCCATGGGAGCGCTGAGAGTGCTCGCGTCAGCCGAGCTGTCCGCGACGAATCGCGCGAACGCCATCCGTTCGTGGTGCAGGGCGTAGCTCAACGCGGTGACCCGCGAAGACAGCGTCGTTAGGTGATTGGACAGTCGAGCGTCCGCCGCACGCTGGCCGCTGTCGACCAGTCGCGCCGCGGCCAGGCCCACGGTACTGATTACCGGGACCAACAGCACGACCGCCAGCTTCGTCCGGATCCGCGCGTCGCGCAGGCTCACACGTGGCACGGCGCCGATTCCACCATGTCGGGTCCGATCGCGACAAGCCGAGCGGAGCAACTTCCCAGTATCATGGACCGATTTCCTCCGTCTCCCCGCGAAGATCATAAAGTGGACTGTCTGAAGTCGACAGACTAGGGCACCCCGACTTGACCCGCTATGGCAGGGCTGGCAAGGTGTGCTCGGTTGACCGAGAGGGAGTCCGATGGCACGCGTACGCGCCCGACTATCCACAGTGATTTCGCTGGCGACGCTGCTGGCCGCGACGGCATGCAGTTCACCCCTCACCCCGAGTAAGCCCGATGAGCTCGTCATCGGCGCGGACCTCGAGTTGTCCGGGGCGTACGCCGAGATGGGCAGCGCCTTCGAGCGCGCTCTCCGGCTGCGGGTGGAGCAGTTGAACGCGACCGGCGACCGGCCGATCCGGATCGTCTACCGCGACAACCGCAGCGACAAGAGCCTGTCGCAGTCGAACATCGCGGCGCTGGCCGCCGACTCCGAGATCAGCGCCATCATCACCGGCGCCTGCGGGGAATGCGCGCTGGCCTCGGCCGCGGCGGTGACCCAGAAGTCCATTCCGCTGTTGTCGCTGGCCGGCGCGAGCGAGCTGGCCGACACCGACAAGGCGGGCCGGTTCGTCTTCAAGGTCGGCCCCAACGCCAAGGACGGTGCCGCCGCCCTGGTCGCGCAGCTCAGCTCGACCGGGGTCAAGAAGGTCGCCCTGATCACGACGAACGACCAGTACGGCGACGACGGCGAGGCGGCCCTCCGGGACGCGCTGAAGAACGCCAAGATCGATCTGCAGACGACGCGCGAGGTCTCGGTCACCGCGACCGAGTTCAGCCAGACGGTGACCTCCGCCGTCAGTGAGAAGCCGGACGCGCTGATCGCGTGGACCGGCGCGTCCGTTGCCGGTGAGATCGCGGTCGATGCCCGCAATACAGGGTTCGAGGGCAAGCTGTTGTTCGACACGGGCGCCGGCGGCGACCTCTTCTTCAACAAGGCCACCGCGAACGCGGCCGAGGGCGCGATGATGGCCTTCCCGCAGACGATGGTCATCGACGAGGTCATCGCCACCAACCCGGCGAAGTCCTTCCGCCAGCAATGGTTCCGCGACTACACGGCCAGCTACGGCGGCTACAGCGGATACGCCTCCTACGCGGCCGACGCGCTGGAACTCCTCGTGGAGGCGGCCAACCGGTCCGGCAGCACCAGCCGGTCGAGCCTGCGCGACACCTTGGACTTCCTGCAGATCGACGGGTTCACCGGTCCGCTGAGCTTCCGGCCCGACGACCACTCCGCCGTCATGCCGCAGACGCTGACCCTGCTGGTGGTCCGGGGCGGTCGCTGGCGGCTCGCCTCCTGACCCTCCCCACCGCGTCATCCCAGCCGAGCAGCAGATCAGGGATATGCGCCCTTCCGAGGGTCTTCGGAAGGATGCATATCCCTGATCCATGTATGCGGGGTTGGTGCGGTCCGGTCAGGCGGTGACGCCGCGGACCCAGGGCAGCAGCAGCCACTCGATCGCCTGGACGAGCAGATACAGCGCGACGCTCACCAGAGCGAGCAGGATAAGCGCCGCGAACATCAACTCCATGTCCGTCTGCCCACTGGCGGCGGAGATGACGTACCCCAGGCCGCTGTCGCCACCGATCAACTCGCCGATCGTCGAGCCGACCGCGGCCAGCGGCATGGCCACCTTCAGTCCGGTGAACAGCTGAGGCAGTGCTCCCGGCAGCCGGATCTTCACGAAGGTCTGCCAGCGGGAGGCCCGGATCGCCCGGGCCAGCTCGGCCAGTTCGGCGGGCGTGCTGCGCAGGCCGGCGGTCATGCCAAGGACGATCGGGAAGAAGCACAGCAGCACCACCATGGCCAGCCGGGCCTGGTAGGTCAGCCCGAGCCAGACCATCATCACCGGCGCCAGGGCGATCTTGGGGACCGCGTTGACGGCGACGAGCAGCGGCGAAAACGTCTGGTCCACCATGCGCGACGTGAACAACACCAGGCCGATCACCATGCCGCCGACGGTGGCGATGGCGAAACCGAGCAGGATCTCCCAGGTGCTCACCCAGGCCATCTGCCAGAGATACGCGGTCTTCTGCCCGTACGCGTCAAGAACACCGCCGGGCGACGGCAGCACGATCGTCTGCGGGCGGAACACCCGGACGCCGGCCCACCACGCGAGTACGAGCAACGCCGATCCGAGCAGGGGATAGACGACCACAGACAGCGAGCGGATCCTCGTCATGGGCTCTCCTTGCCATCATGCGGGGTCTCCGGCGCCCGATCGGCGGCCGGAGACCCCGTTTGCGTCAGCGCCGGGCATTCGCCGGCCCGGCGCGCTTTTCCGGCTGGTCAGGCCTTCGGCGTCATGTCGAAGGCGACGATCTGCTCGGGCTTGAGCGTAGTGGGGATGGTGCCCGAGCCGGAGAGGATCGCGAGCGCACGGGCGACGCGGTCCTGCTCGAGAGCGCCGATGACCGAGGAGGAACCCCGGACGAAGGACGCCATGATCTTCAGCTCGGCCGCGGCCGTGGCCGCCTTCGCCGTCGGGACCTCGCCCGCCAGGATCTGGCCGGCCTCGTCCGGGTTGTCGATCGCGTACTTGAGGCCCTTCATCAGCGCGCCGTTGAAACGCTTGATGAGGTCCGGCTTGTCCTTGGTCATCTTCTCGGTGGCGAGCACGGTGTTGCCGTACAGGTCGGTGAGGAAGTCGCTGTACGACAGGGAGACCGTCGGCTTGCCGCCGGCCGCCGCCTCGATGGTCGGCTTGCCCACGATGAACTGGCCGATCGCGTCGACGCTCTTGCTGGCGAGCGCGGCGGGCAGGTTCGGCGCGGGCAGGTTCACGAACTGGACCTTGCTCGCGTCGACCCCGGCGAGCTTGGCGTACGTCGGGAACAGGGTGCCGATGATCGAGCCCGAGGGGTCGCCGATCTTCTTGCCCTCGAGGTCCTTCGGAGCACTGATGCCGTAGCCTTCCAGCGTCATGACGCCCGCGAGCGAACGCTGGAGGACCGCGGAGATGCCGACCAGGCCCGACGCCTGGCCCTTGCCGACCGCGATCGCAAGCGCGGCGAAGTCGACGACGACGAAGTCCGCCTGGCCACCGGCCAGGAGCTTGATGTTGTCGCCGCTGCCGTTGCCGGGCTTGATCGAGACGTCCAGACCGGCTTCGGTGAAGAAGCCCTTCTTCTTGGCCACGTAGGCGTACGCTTCGCGGCCGAACGTCCCGAACGATGTTACGTAGTTAACTTTGTCGCTGCTGCCGTTGCCGGAGGACTGAGGAGCTGGATCGTCGGAGGAAGAGTCCGAGCAGGCGGCAGTCGCCGCGGCGATACCCGCGCCGAGGGCTGCCACCAGCGCAGACCGTCGAGTCAGCGTCGTCATGAGGGGGTTCCTTCCGGTGCTTTCGGATCTTGATAGATCCCGTCCAACCGCACAGCCTAGAACTCACCATCCTCGGTGGACAGCTTTGCCCATGTCTCGGAACGGCCACGAATAATCCCAGAAACGGTGGGAGAGCTAAACTCTCCGGGTCCGTCCAGCCTCGACCGGAAGGCGTACGCCGTGATCACAGTTGAAGGGGTGTCGCAGACATTCCGTAGCGGCAAGGGTGTCGTCGAGGCTCTCGCCGATCTGAACCTCACCGTCCATGATGGAGAGTGCGTCGCCGTCATCGGCCGTTCGGGCTGCGGAAAGTCCACTTTGCTGCGCCTCATCGCGGGGCTGCTACGGCCGACGTCCGGCACCGTGGCGGTCGACGGCGAACCCGTCGCCCGGCCCCGCGCCGACGTCGCCATGATGTTCCAGCGCCCGGCTCTGCTGCCCTGGCGGAGCGTGCTGACCAACGTCATGCTGCCACTGGAGATCAGCAAGGAGCGGACCGAGGACGGCCGGCGTCGCGCCCGGGATCTGCTCGAGCTGGCCGGGCTGGGCGGCTTCGAGAACCGGCTGCCGCACGAGCTGTCCGGCGGCATGCAGCAGCGAGTGGCGCTGTGCCGGGCCCTGGTGACGGAGCCCCGCGTACTGCTCATGGACGAGCCCTTCTCGGCGCTCGACTCGCTGACCCGCATCGAACTCGGCGAAGAGCTGCAACGCGTGCACATGAGCCGCAAGACCACGATCGTGCTCGTGACACACTCGATCGAGGAGGCCGTGCTGCTCGCCGACCGTGTCGTCGTGCTCAGCTCCCGGCCCGGCCGCGTACGCGACGTCGTCGAGGTGAAGATCCCCCGCCCCCGCGAACTCGGCCCGAGCGCACACCTCACCGAGGTCGCCGAGGCCAGCGCCCAGCTGCACGGCCTGCTCATGAACCCCACCCCCGCGAGGAGCGCATCGTGACCGACGTCCACGAGATCCAGCTCGGCCCGGTCGGCCAGCGGGTCGTCTTCGAGAACGAGCACGTACGCGTCTGGGAGATCACTCTGGCACCGGGCGAATCGCAGACGTGGCACCGGCACGAGAACCCCTACCTCGTCATGGCACTGGAAGGCGCGCGTAACCGGATCGATCCGGTCGACGGCGGCGAGCCCCGTCGCGTCGCCGAGGAAGCCGGCAACGTGATCTTCCGGCCCGCCGGTGAGGTGCACATGCTCACCAACGAGGGCGACACGACCTACCGCAGCCGCCTCGTGGAACTGTTGACTACCAACCAGTAGTTCCCGGCATACTGTCGCGATGCTCGTCAAGCTCGCGCAGCGCCTCGGTCGTCACCAATGGTTCGCCAAGTCGATGCGGGTCCTCCTGCCGCCCCTGGACATCCGGGTCGCCCGCCTGACCAAGGGCAAGGTCATCGCGCTCGGCATCCTGCCGTCGCTCGTGCTGACCACGACCGGCCGCAAATCCGGCGAACTTCGGCGGCAGCCGCTCATCTATGTGCCGGACGGCGACGGCTACGTGGTCATCGGCTCCAACTGGGGTCAGCCGAACCATCCGGCCTGGTCGGGCAACCTGCTGGCCAACCCGGAGGCGAGCGTCCTCGTCAAGGGTCGGGAGGTTCCCGTCCGCGCCGAGCTGGCCGAGGGCCCCGAGCGGGAGCGCCTGTGGGAGTTGCTGCTCGTGACCTGGCCCGCCTATCAGGCGTACGCCGAGCGCTCAGGGCGGCGGCTACGCATCTTCAAGCTGAATCCACGCGACTAGTCGAGTAATCGATCAGGGCGGCGGGGGATCGATCAGGGCGCTCCGGACACGACACGCCGGTCGATCATGCCCGATAGTTCATGATCGCGCGGAAAGGACCAGAGGGATCGCGCGGAAAGGACCAGAGGGAACGCGCGGAAAGAGCCAGAGGGCTAGAGGGCGGTGGTGGAGCCGTCGATCAGTTTGCCGATCGCGTACGTCGCCCCGGCGGCGAGCAGCCCCAGCACCAGC
>JABFYB010000817.1 GCA_013361475.1 Hamadaea sp. | reverse complement strand
TTCGGCGAGCACGAGCAGGTCGCCCGGCTGGCGCGGGGAAACCGGGTGGAATGCGACCTGGACCCCTGGCCGATGTGACCGCGACAGACGGGTGGATCCGCAGGTCAGCCCGGCACTGGCGGAGTCACCCGAGCGGCGTCAAGTTTTGCCAAGTTCGGGGGTTTCCGCTGGGGAATGATCTCCACGCATCCTATGGTGAATCGCCGGACAAGCCCGTCCGGGAAGGACAGAACACGCACCCAAGCGGGAGCTTATGGTGAACGCCGCAACTATGTCGGAACCGACGTCGGGCGAATGGTCCCCGCTCGTTGACCTTTCCGACCGTCCACTGCTCGACGTGATCTCCGGTGGTGACGACGCCCTCGCTCGGGCGGCCGGCCGGGTCATCCGCGCATTGGACGACCCGGACGGCATCATCTCCGCCTTCCAGTCGTTCACCTCCTCCTGAGCCACGGCCGGATGACGATGACGCCGGCCGGCGGGCTCAGCCTGCTCCGGGACGCGCAGCGGGTGGCGGCGCCATGGCCGTACGCCGAGCTCGACCCGGACCGGCTGCGCGCCGCCGGCTGGCGTCCGGCACCGGTCCGCGACGTGATCCTGAAGGTCCACCAGCGCTGCAACCTGGCCTGCGACTACTGCTACGTCTACGAGTCGCCCGACCAGAGCTGGCAGGACCGCCCGGCGGTGATGTCCACGGAAGTGTGGCAGGCCGCCGTCGACAATCTCGCCCGATACGCCGCCCGGCATCGCCTGCGCCGGGTGCAGGTGATCCTGCACGGCGGCGAGCCCTTGCTCTTCCGGCTCGACCGCATCGAGCGGCTCGTGGCGTACCTGCACGCGAAGCTGCCGTTGAGCACCCGCGCCGACGTCGGGATGCAGACCAACGGCGTCCTGCTGACCCGGCGTACGCTGGAACGGCTGGTGGCCCTGCGGATCGCCGTCGGCGTGAGCGTCGACGGGACCGAGGTCGACCACGACCGCCATCGGCGTACGCGGTCCGGCCGGGGCAGTTACGCCGCCGCCGCCCGGGCGCTGGACCTGTTGCGGGAACCGGAGCTGCGCCCCGCGTACGCCGGCATCCTGTCCACTGTGTCCCCCGAGTCGGATCCGATCGCGACCTTCGAGACGCTGTCGGCGTTCGACCCGCCGATGATCGATTTCCTTCTCCCCCATGCCAATTGGGGCACTCCGCCGCCGCACGCGCGGCCCGGGGCGACCCCGTACGCCGACTGGCTGATCGCGGTCTTCGACCACTGGTACGGCCGGAGCGATCCGATCCGCGTCCGGCTGTTCGACGACATCCTGGCTTTGCTGCTGGGCGGGGCGAGCGGCTCCGAACAGGTCGGCCTGAGCCCGGCCGGCATGCTCGTCGTCGAGTCCGACGGGGCGATCGAGCAGGTGGACGCCTTGAAGTCCGCCTATCCCGGAGCTGCCGCGACGGGGCTCGACGTCCGGCACGACGATCTCGAGGACGTCTTCGACGACCCAGGCGTTGTCGCCCGTCAACTGGGCCGCCGAGCGCTGTCGGAGACCTGCCTTGGCTGCCCGGTCCGCGACGTCTGCGGCGGCGGCCACTACGCCCATCGCTACCGGCCGGGCGCCGGGTTCCGCAACCCTTCGGCGTACTGCGGCGATCTGCGCCGCCTCATCGATCACATCACCGCGCGCGTCGCCACCGATCTGCGGCGCGCCGCCGCACTGGAGAGACCTTAAGAAGTGACGACGTTCCACGAACTCGATACCGCTACGTTCACCGCCCTCGCCGAGGGCGACGGCGGCCCGTCCGCCATCACCGCGTTGCAGCGGGCGCAGGTGAGCCGCCATCTGATCCTCATCGCAAATCTGCTCTCCGAGTGGCCGGGCCCGGCAGCCGAACGGGACGCGATCCGCGACACCCTCGACCGTGCTCGCGCCGCCGACCCCGACCGGTTCGCCGACGTCGTCGGCGCTCCGCTCGTCGGCTCCTGGTCCGGCATCGTGACGCGTGCGCTGGGCCGGGGTGTCGCCGACCCGTCCGACTTCGGTCAGCTCGCCGGCATCGCAGTGGTCGCCGCCGCGGCGGCCGGCGTGCCGGCCGACCTGGCGGTCCCGGTACGCGATGGGGTCGCCTCGGTGCCCGGCGTCGGCGCGCTGACCGTCGGCGATCGCCCCGTACGCCTCATCGCCCACGACGGAGCGATCTCCGCCGACGTCGACGGGGATCGCGTACTGCTGTCCACCGAGGAGGATGTGCCCGGCTTCCAGCGGGTGCGGTTCCTGTCCGCGCCCGGCGTCCGGATCGCGCTCGACGACGTCGACCCGTACCGGCACGGCCACCACGCTCCTCCGGCGAACCGGCTCGACGACGCCGAGCTGGAGCAGTGGGACAAGCTGTTCGCCGAGGCGTGGGGGCTGCTGGCTCGGCAGCTGCCGGGACGGGCCGCCGAACTAGCCGCCGGACTGCGTACGCTCGTCCCGTTGGCGCAGACCGATTCGCGGTCGGCCCGCAGCGCCACCATCAAGTACGCGTTCGGCGTCTTCGGGCTCACGCTGCCGCCGTCGGCGGCGGAGTTCGCGGTGACGATGGTGCACGAGTTCCAGCACTCGAAGCTCAGCGCGATCCTGGACCTCGTGCCGATGACCGACCCGGCCGACACGAGCCGCCACTTCGCGCCGTGGCGGACCGACCCGCGGCCGCTCGCCGGTCTCCTGCAAGGCGTGTACGCCTTCGTCGGCGTGGCCGACAGCTGGCGGGCACTGCGGGCCGAGCCCGACATCGCCGAAGAGGCCACGCGCAAGTTCGCCGAGGCTCGGGTCAACGTCGCCGAAGGACTGCGGTCGGTCGAGGCCGGCGCGTTGCTGCCCGACGGCGTACGCCTGGTGCGGGGCCTGCGGAAGCGTACCGACGAACTCCTCGCCGAGCCGCTCCCGGACGATGTCGTCCGGGCCGCGGAGCTGACGTTGAGCGACACGTTCCGGCGCTGGAGCGACCAGAACGCGGCCGCCACGGCCTAGGGCCTGTCAGGTCGGGGGCGGCTCGATGTCGCCCTCGGTCCGTTCGTCGCGTTCGATCGCCTGCACCTCTGGGTGGTTGGCGCCCAGCGAGTCGCGCAACGCCCGGAAGGACGTCTGGCGCAGCCGGTCCGCGTCGGCGGTCCGGCCGACGGCGCGCAGGTCGTGGGCGAGGTTGATGCCGCGCATCAGCAGATAGGGGTGCTCGGCGCCGTTGCGGGCCTCGTGACCACCGCCGGACATCTGCTGGCTGATCTGGTGCATCTCCTCCGACAGCTGAACGGCCGCCGCGTGGTCACCGGCGATTGCGAGGTCGGTCGCGCGGGAGACCCCGGCGCAGATCGTGTACGGGTGGCTGGCGCCCAGCACTTCGGCGAAGTCGGTGAAGCAGCTCTCGCCGAGGACGCGGGCGTCGTCGTAGTCGCCCATCGCCCGCATGAGGATGCCCTGGTTGACCCGCGCCGCCAAGGTCAGCGGGTGTTTGACGCCGAAGTAGACGTCGTAACGCTCGAGCGCGTCCTCGATGAGCTGGGCCGCCTCGTCCAGCTCGCCGACCTGGCGCAGCACGTTCGCGTAGCTGACCGCGGCGGCGTTGGTGAACTCGTGCGTCTCGCCGAACCGGCTGAGGCTGCGCTCGAAGTGCTCGCGCAGCACCGCCCGCGCTTCGAAGAGGTAGCCGAGCTTGCGCAGCAGGATCGCGTAGGTCCGGTCGGCCAGCAGCACCTGGCTGCTGCCCGCGCCCAGCGCTTCGGCCAGTGGCTCGCGCCACTGCTGGATCCACTCCAGACCTGCCCGGTACGCGCCCATGCCGTAGTAGTTGCGAGCCTGGTTGATGTATGCCGCCAAGGCCCGGGGGTCGGTCCCGCCGACGTCCTCCCAGTGGTTGGCGATCTCCTTGTCCTGCTCGAAGGCCTGGGCGAAGTCGCCGATCATGCGCAGGTCGACGGCGAGGTTGGCCTGCGCCCGCAGGGTGTACGCCTCGGTCGCGTTGAACACTCGCCGGTGCCGGGCCAGCGACGCGGTGTCGAACGCGAGCGCCTCGTTGTAGCGCCCCGCGATCCGTAGGTCGTGGCCCACCTGGTTGGCGTGGATGAGGGTGAACTCGTGCATCTCCCCGATCTGCGGGCTGGCGCACATCCGGTTGTAGGTGTCGTTGGCGACGATCTGGGCCTCGCTCGCCTGCCCCAGTACGCGCAGCGCGTTCGCCCGGACGCTGGCCGCCCGGAGGGTGTAGAGACCGTCCGGTCCGAGCAGCGGGTCGTCGCTGGGCTTGCTCCAGTGCGCGGCGGCGTCGGTGGCCAGCCGCAGGCTGTTCTCGTAGTCGCCGATCAGGTAGAGGTATCGGGCGTGGTCGAGGACCGCGACGCGAGCGTCGTCGTCCTCGGCGTAGATCATCCGGGCGCGGTCGAGGTGCGGGCCGAGTTCGGCTTGGCTCTCGAGTTCGCCACGCTCGTCGGGGTCGCCCGGGTTCGCCGCCGCCAGCAGCCGCTGGGCGTTGCGCAGCGTCGTCTCGGCCCGGTCCTCCGGCAGGATGTCGCGGAGGATGTCCTGCACCAGGCGGTGCACCTGGATGCGCTGGGCCGGGTCCACCTTGGCCAGACCGCGGTTGTTCAGGTCGCGGACGACCCGGCTGAGCGCGACCGGATCGTTGAGAGTGGACCGCAGCGGCTCGGTGACGTTGGCCGACTTGCCCCGGCTCAGCAGGTTCTGCGAAACGGGCTCACCGGAGAGGAACGACAGCAGCTCGAACAGCTGAGCGGTGGCCGGAGCCTTCTCCCGCAAGGTCGCGCTGGCGAGCGTGACGAACGCCGTCACCGTGATCGGATAGCCGTAGGGCTTGGACTCCGACAGCAGGTCCGAGCGCCGGTGGCTGTCCAGCAGGTCGATGTACTCGGTGACGGGCATCGCGGTGGACTTGCACCACAGGACCGCCTGCTCCAGCGCCAGCGGCAGGTCGCCGAGCTTGTTGGCGAGGTTCTCCGCCTCGCCTTCCTTCAGTTGCAGGCCCCGGCCTTCGAGCAGCTGAATGCTCTCGTCACGGGGGAAGACGTCGACCTCGATGGGCCGCCCGACCGCGCCCCACTCCGGGTTGCGGGTCGTCACGATGACGTGGCCGCCGGTGGCGGGCAGGAACGGTTTGAGCGCGTCCGGGTCGTCGGCGTTGTCGTAGACGAGCAGCCACGGCACCCGCAGGCCGGCGAGCGCGTCGAGCACCGTCCGAGCGGTCTGCTGCCGGTCCTCGGCCACGGTCAGGTGCAGCGTCTCGGCGAGCTGGGTCAGCGAGGCCAGCACCGTCGTGGTGCGCTCGGCGGGGATCCACCAGACCAGCTCGTAATCGTCGAGGTGGCGGTAGACGTACTCGACGACGAGCTGCGTCTTGCCGACACCGCCGAGTCCGTGCAGGGCGGGCGGCAGGACAGCCGCCTGCTCGCCGCTGCTGAGCACGTCGGTCAGCTTGTCGAGCAGCTCGCTGCGGCCGGTGAAGTGCCGGTTCCGGGTCGGTACGCCACCGCCGACGACGCGGGTCTCCGAGCGGCGGGGCGGCACCGGGCCACGCGGGGCCGGCGGGGTGAACGCGGACGGCACGGCCAGCGGACCGGCGCCACCCCGCAGCACGACGAGGGCGGCCAGGTCGACGCCGAGTCCGCCCGCGACGGTGTCGACCCAGGTCCGCAGACCGTCCGAGACGGGCCCGGTGAGCAGTTCGGACAATCGGCTGGCGAAGGCGAGCACCTGCGGCACGCCGTCCTCGGGGATCGGCAGGCCCTCCATGATGCGGATCGCGTTCGCGGTGTCCCGCCAGGTACGCATGGAGTAGAGCTGCTCGGCGCCGCCGAGTCCGTCGACGGCTTCGCCGATCTGATTGGCCGGCAGGTTGGCGAGCAGGCCGCGCAGGTGATCACGGTCGGGCACCGACAGCAGCCCCGGGCTCAGGTCGGTGACGGCGGCCCGCACGGCGGCGATGTCGCCCACGTGCTGTTCGGCCACCACGGAGGCGAGTACGCGCAGACCACCGGAGCACGCGTTACACGCGTTGACCAAGCTGGACAGCTCGGGGCGTACGTCGGCGAAGCGTTTGATCCGCAGCGGCCGGCGCAGCTCTTGGCGTACGCGGTCGACGAGGTGGTCGCGGACGGCGGGGTCGGCCAGTTCGGGCAGCCGGACGAGCATGTCTACGAGGTTCTCGAGCGTGCCTCGCGTCGCCGACTCGGCCATGGGCTCTCTTTTCCCCTCGTTGAGCAGGTCCTGAAATGAACCGATACCCGAACGGATCGTAACCGACCGCGACCGTCCCACAAAACATCGGAAACGATGAATCGTTACGGCGTCGTGCCGGGGTGCTTTAATCGAAGGACATCGCATATGAGGGAGGCCCTGTGTGAGCAGCGGCACCGATCGT
Source organism: Hamadaea sp. (assembly GCA_013361475.1). Classification (GTDB taxonomy): domain Bacteria; phylum Actinomycetota; class Actinomycetes; order Mycobacteriales; family Micromonosporaceae; genus Hamadaea. Next base: position 11,013 of record JABFYB010000817.1, on the reverse strand, counting down.
CGACGCGGTGAGATAGTCACGTTCTACTCCTTCAAGGGCGGCACCGGGCGCACCATGGCGGTGGCCAATGTGGCCTGGATCCTGGCCTCCGCCGGCAAGCGCGTGCTGGCCGCCGACTGGGACCTCGAATCACCTGGCCTGCACCGGTTCCTCCATCCGTTCCTCGACGTCGCCCGGCTGTCCACGGCGGGCGGGGTGATCGACCTGATCCGCGAGTTCGAGCACGCGACCGAGGCGGGCGAGCCGCAGGATCCGGCCTGGTACGCCCATTACGCCGAAGTGGACCGATACGCCCTCCCGCTGAAGTGGTCGTTCGGCCGGGGACGACTTGATCTCCTGTCGGCCGGTCGGCAGAACCGGGACTACGCCACCCATCTGGGCGACCTCGACTGGGAGGACTTCTACGAGCGGCGGCACGGCGGCCGGTTCTTCGACGCGCTCCGGGAGGATCTGCGCCGACGCTACGACTACGTGCTGATCGACAGCCGGACCGGGCTCAGCGAGCTGGCCGACATCTGCACGGCGCATCTGCCGGACACCTTGGTCACCTGCTTCACCTTCGCCGAGCAGGCGATCTCCGGCGCGTCGGTGCTCGCCCGGGAAATCGCCAGCCGCCACCGCAACCGGGCGATCCGCGTACTGCCCGCGCCGATGCACATCGACCGGAGCCAGGCGGCGCAGGCCCAGGCCGGCCGGACGGTCGCGATGCGACGCCTGGCCGGGCTGCCGGCCGGGCTGACCGAGGCGCAGCGCCGCCGCTACTGGGCCGCCGTCGAGGTGCCCTACCAGCCCGCGTACGCGTTCGAGGAGATCCTCGCCGCCGTCGCCGATCCGCCGGGCGTGCCCGGCACCTTGCTGTCGGCGTACACGGAACTGGTCCGGCACATCACGAACGGGGAGGTCACCGGGCCGCCGATGCTCAACGAGAGCGTGCGGCGGCGTACCGCGGCCCGGTTCGTCCGGACGCCCGATCCCGCCGTCAGCGACATCGCCCTGCACTACGCGGCGACCGACGCGGTCTGGGCGGAATGGGTCACCTCCATCTGCCGCAGCGCCGGGCTGGCCGTCGCCGATCCCGCGCTCGACGGGATCGATCCGCCGCCCGGGGCAACGCGGCTCACCCTGGTCTCGGCGGCCAACGCGGCCACGCTGTCCCGGCTGACCCACGACGAACGCGCCCAGACCGGCGGCCCGCCGCTGGCCGCGTACGTGGCCGACGTCGCGCCGGTGAGCGCGTTCGACGCCGCCCACAGCGCCCGGCTGTGGGGCGACGACGTGGTCGCGGCCACGACGTACCTGCTCACGCTCCTGGGTCACGCCGGAACCGTCCTGGATGGACCGCAACCGCCGATCCGCTACCCGGGCCGCGCGCCGTCCATCTTCTCCGCGCCCCGCCGGGAGCCCCGGTTCACCGGCCGCGGACAGGAGATGCGCGAGCTGCGCGACCGGCTGCGCGATCACGAGGGCGCGGCGCTGCTCCCCGGTGGGTCGCGCGTGGCCGTCCTCGGCATGGGCGGCATCGGCAAGACCCAGATCGCCATCGAGTACGCCCACCGCTACGCCGCCGCGTACGACCTGGTGTGGTGGATCGACGCGGCCGGTGACGTGACCGCCCAGCTGGCCGCGCTCGCGCCGCACCTGGCGGTCAAGCGCCCGTCGCCCGTCGCCGCGGCCCGGGCCGCCCTCGCGGCGCTGGAACGCGGCCGCATGTCCGGTGACTGGCTGATCGTCTTCGACGGAGCCGACGACTTCGACGCGATCGCCGGGCTGCTCCCCCGCGGCTTCGGGCACACGCTGGTCACCTCGCGGGACCCGGCCTGGGCCGAGCACGCCGAACCGCTGGAGATCGGCCTGTTCGACCGGGCGGAGAGCATCGCGCACCTGCGGCATCGCCTGCCGACGATCCGTGACTCCGAGGCCGTCCAGGTGGCCGCGTCCGTGGCGGACCTGCCCGTGGCCGTGGCCGCCGCCGGGCGCTGGCTGGCCGACACCGGCCGGCCCGCGGCCGAACTGCTCGTCGAGCCGGAGCGGATCGGATCCCGTCTGCGCTGGTGGAACGCGTCGCTCGACCGGTTGCGGACCGAGGCCGCGGCGGCGTATCGGCTGCTGGAGGTGTGCTCGGTGCTCGGACCGGAGATCGGTCTGTCCATCGTGTACAGCGACGCCCTAGCGGCGGCCCTCGCCGAGGTCGACCCGGCGGTCACCGACCGCTGGACGCGCGGCAAGCTGGTGCGGACGCTGACCCGGCTCGCCCTCATCCAGCTCGACGTCCGCGGCCCCGAAGCGGGCGGCGCCAAGGTCGTCGTCCACCCGGTGCTCCAGCAGGTGATCCGATCACGGATGACCGACACCGACCTCGCGCTCACCCGGCACCACGCCCACGTGGTGCTCGCCGCGACCCGCCCACCGGCCGACGAGGACGATCCGCGCGGCTGGGGGGCGTACGCCGAACTCGGACCGCATCTGGACGCCTCCGGCGCGGCCGGGTGCACCGATCCGGCCGTCCGGCAGCTGCTGCTGCACCGGCTACGCCACCTGCGCCAGCGAGGCCAGTACGCCGAAGGCCGCCGCCTGGGCCGCAGTCTCGAACAGACCTGGAGCGAGCGCCTGACCGTCGCGGAGGAGCCCGACGCCGCCGAGCTGCGCCGGCAGTTGGCGTACCTGAAGTTCCAGGTCGCCTCGTTTCCCGAGAGCTGAGCCCGACACCGGATCAGGCGTCGGCGACGACCCAGGCCAACGCCTGCGGCAGGATCTCCATCGCACCGAAGTGCGCCGTGTCCGCCTGGATCTGCACCTCGACCCATTTGAGCTGGGACGCCAGCCACTCCGTATGCCCGACCGGCGAGAACGAGTCGTCCGCCCCGTGCCACAGCAGCACTTCGGTGTCCACGTCGGACAGGTGGAATCCCCAGTCGCGCCGGAACGCCAGGGCGTCGTCCACCCAGCCGTGCCCGCCGTAGCGCATCGCCTCGACGTAGGTGTCGGTGATGTGGCGGCGGAACGCGGCGTCGTCGATCACCCGCAGATCGGAGTTCCGCAGTTCCCCGCGCAGGGCGTCCATCAGGATCCGGGGATCGCGGCGCACATGGTCGGCCCGTTCCAGCAGCCGCTCGGTGAACAGCGCGACGTCGCGGTCGGCCACCTCGTAGTCGCTCGTGTTGCCCTTCGCCATCCCGTCGAACCAGGCCAGGCCGGGTGCGTCCGGCGGGGCGATGCTGACCAGCGCGGCCGTCCTGGTCACCCGGCCCTGCAGGAGCGCCGCGCAGGCCAGCGCGTGCGGCCCGCCGCCGGACCGGCCGATCACGGCGAACGTCGGCAGGTCGAGATCGTCGGCGATCGCGGCCACGTCGTCGGCCGCGTCACGCACCAGCCGACCGGGCACCCGGGTGGAGCCGCCGTACCCCGGACGGTCGTAGGAGATGAGGCGTACGCCCATGCGGTAGAGGACGATGCTGCGCGGACGCGGCCCGCTGCGGCTGCCCGGCGTACCGTGCATGAGGAAGACCGGCCGTCCGTCGGGCGCGCCGCTCACCTCCACCGACAACACCCCGCCGCGCGGCGACGGCACCAGGCGCGGTTGTGCACGGCGCGTATTGGACACGTGACCTCCCGTGTCCGAGCCTACGGCAGCACGGCCTCTGGCACGATGCCAGAATGATCTCCGACGCCGAGTTCGCCGCTCTCTACGATGTGCTCAACCCATGGGACGTCAAGCGATACGCCTCGGACGCCTTCTACCACCGGCTCGTCATGGCCGCCGATTCCGTGCTCGACGTCGGCTGTGGAACCGGATCGATGCTGCACTACGCCCGATCCCAAGGCCACCGAGGCCGGCTGGTCGGCCTCGAACCCGACCCGGCGATGCTCGGTCGCGCTGCCGGGGAACGCTTTTGTGAGCCGCCAGGAGTGCAGTCAGCGCGTACCACTGTGGAATGGGTTTCCGGAGCCGCCGCCGACGCGGCCTGGACCCGCGAGTTCGACCTGGCCACGATGACCAGCCACGCGTTCCAATGCCTGACCGGCGACGAGGAGATACGCGCGTCGCTCACCGCGATCCGCGCGGCCTTGCGCGACGGCGGGCGGTTCGCCTTCGAGACGCGGCATCCGCAGGCGCGGGCGTGGGAGCAGTGGAATCCCGCCAACGTCACCGACTTCGCCGACGCGGACGGCCATCCACTTCGGAGTTGGTATCAGGTCGACGCGGTCGATGCCGACGTCGTGACCTTCACCGGCTTCGTGAGCGACCCGTCCGGCACGATCGTGCGGACGGAGCAGACGGCGCTGCGCTTCCTCGACGTGCCGACGCTGAACGCGTTCCTCACCGAGGCCGGATTCGCGATCGACGATCAGTTCGGCGACTGGGACGGTACGCCGATCGGCCCAGCCAGCCGCGAAATAATCACGGTCGCCCAGCGGGTCTAGGCGGTGACGCCGGCCGGATTGTCCTGGCCGAGATAGGTGCCGTGGCCCTGCGCGACGCGGTCACCGTCGAAGATCAGCACCTCGTTGACGAGGTTTCCACGCTGGTTGCGGTAGCTGATGACGATCGTGCTGACGCCCGCGAAGACGGCCTCGACGCTGAAGCGCAGATCGGGGATCGCCTGCAATCCCTTGCCCCAGTACGCCCGCAGCGCCGCCTTGCCGCGCAGGACGCCACCGGTGCCGGGCAGCAACTGTGCGGCGACCGGCGAGGTGAAGACCACGTCGTCGTGGAAGTGGGCGAGGATCGCCTCCAGATCGTGGCTGTTCCAGGCGTCCACCCAGTGGCGGCTGAACTCGGCCGCCCACTCGTTCGTGATCATGAACCTACTCTACTTGCCGCCCTGGACGCGGCTTTCCAGGGCGCTGAAGAACTCCTCCTCGGACTGACCGGACTGGGCGAGGAAGTCGGCGAACACCGCCTCCGTACGCGCGTCGCGCTCTTCGATGGGCGACAACGGGAACAGGGCGCTCACCTTGGGCAGGCGGCGCGCGTTCTCGGCCGGGTCCTCGAAGTCCCAGGACTCGCCGGACGGTTCCGGGGAGGCCTGCCCGCTCGCCCCGGCCGCCGACAGCAGATCCTCGAAGTCGTCGCCGTCGCCGCCGGTGATCCGCTCGTACGCCTCGGCTGCGACGTAGTCGAGCAGTTCCCAGTCGGGCCAGTCGTCCTCGGCCCACTCGTGGGACGGGCGACCGGCGAGAGCGCGTACTTCGGGAACGTCGGCGAGTGCGTCTGGATCGGCGACCACCCGCTCGAACGCCTCCCGGCCCAGGCCGATCAGCCAGGACTGGAAGTACCAGAAGCCGTCGTCGGAGCAGTGCGAGTCGCAGATCGCGTACGCCGCGCCCCACATCTGCCAGGTGTCGGCGCGCTGCTTCTGCCGCTCCAACTGCAGGTCGAACTCGACCAGCTCGGCCACCGTACGCTGGGCGAGCGCCTCGGTGAGCAGCTGCGTCCGGTCGGACCCGGCCTTGTTCGCGACCTCGACGAGATCCCAGAACGCTTCGATGTCCACTCGCGCACTATGACACGCCTGCTGTCGCCGGAGCCGCGCGGGCCGCATCCCTTCTTCGCAAGATCATTGCGTCAGCCAGGCCGCTCATTCGGGCATTCCGCCGCCGGAAACAGCTGACCGCACTTCTGGCGGCTCGGCGCAAGCACCTCCCCGGCGCCTGACGCAATGATCACGCGGAGACCGGCCGCAACGGCCGCCGCTGAACCTAGAATCAACGGATGCCGCTGGAAGCGCCGGACGTCCGGCACCGCGTCTCGTTCACCGCGGGCGTACGCGAGTTCCACGAGGCCGACCCGACGGGGCGTTCGCCGTTCGTCGCCGACCTCGATCCCGACCGGCTCGCCGATCCCGCCGCGTTCGCCCGGTACGTCGCCAATCTGCTGGCCGCGCCGCTGGAGGAGACTCCTCGCCCGCGTGGCTGGGTGCCGGCGACGACGCTGTGGTGGATCGAGGACGGCGAGTTCGTCGGTCGCGTCGGCATCCGCCACCGGCTCACCCCGCAGCTCCGCCTCGTCGGCGGGCACATCGGCTACGACGTCCGCCCGTCACGCCGGCGGCAGGGGTACGCCGGGCGCATGCTGCTGGACGCACTGCCGGTCGCCGCCGCGCTGGACATCGACCCCGCCCTGCTGACCTGCGACGACACCAACATCGCCTCGCGGAAGGTGATCGAGGCCGCCGGTGGCCGGCTGTTCGAGGCCGACGGTGGCAAGCTGCGCTTCTGGGTGCCGACCCGGCTCCGGTAGCCGAGCCCGTCGCCGCCGGCCAACGCCGGGAAACGGGCGCTTATGAGGTCTACCACATACACGGGCAATCTTCGTGGGGCAGAATGACGAGCTAGGACTCATGATCCGTCGACCGGAAGGCCGAGATGAGCGAGCCCGAGTACACCGACCTGCCGGTGAGCCCGGCCGACGCGCTGAAGTTGCTGCTCGACGGCAACGATCGGTTCGTCGGCGGTGACCTCCTGCACCCCAACCAGGACGCCGATCGGCGCGCGGTCAACGCGACCGGCCAGCGCCCGTTCGCCGTGCTGTTCGGCTGCTCCGACTCCCGGCTGGCCGCCGAGATCATCTTCGACCGAGGCCTGGGCGACCTGTTCGTCATCCGGACCGCCGGGCACGTGGTCGGCGCGGAGGTGCTGGGCAGCATCGAATACGCGGTCGCCATTCTCGACGTGCCGCTCATCGCCGTCCTCGGCCACGACTCGTGCGGGGCCATCGGCGCGACCCTGGACTCGATCGCCGAGGGCACCAGCCCGCCCGGGTTCATCCGGGACATCGTCGAACGGGTCATGATCAGCGTGGTTCCGGTCCGCGAGCTGGCAGTGCGCGATCCGGATCTCGCGGTCACCGAGCACATCCGCTACACCGCCGACACGATCATCGAACGTTCGTCGCTGATCGCCGAGCGGGTCGCGGAGGGCCGCTGCGCGGTCGTCGGCATGTCCTACCGCCTCGCCGAGGGCAAGGCCAGTCTGGTCACCCGGCACGGCGTCTGATCGCGTACCGTGGCGGCCATGTCGGTCCGCCTCATCGGTGCCAATCCCGGAATGACGGTCCGCGACGGCGACCGCCTGCTCGCGTTCGCCTCCGTCTGGCGGGTCGACTGGTCCGAGCGCGGCGCCGGGCTCGCGCTCGTCCTCTGGCACGCGGGCACCACCCGGGTGGTCACCGGGTCACCCGAGCTGGGCCGCTGGCTGGCCGAGGAGTTCACTCGGCATTTCCCGGAGGTACGCGGAGAGCAGTGGCCGGATCCGGCGGTCGTCGACGCCCCAGTGGCCTGGGAACAGGATCTCGGCGTGGGGCTGCGGGCGTCCGCCGCCGACGTGACGGTCGAGATCACCGGGCCGAAGGATCGCCGGCTCGTCCGGGACGAGGCCTTCGACCTGGGCGGCGTCCCGCATCTGCTGTCGACCGTCTACCTGCCGTGCGTCTCGGGCACGCTGACGGTCGGGGGTTCGTCCGTCACCGGCCAGACGCACGCCTACCTGGCCGACGCCGAGGTGTGGTGCGCCCAGAGCGCGACCCGGTGATCCTCGTCGGTGACGTAGAGCGGTGAGCCGTCCAGTTCCGCGACGCCTTCGACATGGTGCAGCGGCGCGAGATCGGCCACCAAGACCGGCTTGACCTCGACCGGCCGGTCGCCGGACAGGGTGAACCGCAGGTGCGCGCAGGTCGCGTCGCGGGCCCGCGGGTGCTCCTCGATCAGGACCGAGTTCTTGCCGAGCGCGTCGATCGAGCCGACGATCACGTCGTAGTCCCCCGGCACGCCCGGACGCGGCGCCAGGGCGCGTACGCCCAACGGGCCGGGTCCGACGCCGGTCAACGCGTACACGGCGACGACCGACAGCGGCACAGGCGTTTCGCCGAACATGCCGGGGATCCCCGCGATCTCCACGAGAAGCGGCTCCCCGGCGGTCGAGACCGGCCAGCGCAGGCCCAGCAACAGCGTGCCGGCCGGAGTGAAGGCGGCGCCCTCCACGTTGATCGGATGATCACCCGTACGCAGGTCGCCCACCCACTGCTTGGCCTTGGCCTCGCCCCGGCGGCGGGTCTGCTCGATGAACGTCGCGTGCACCCGATCGGCGGGCGGCTCGGGCGCGGCCGGATGACCCGCCTCGGCGAGCCGGCGCAACGCCTCGTTGACCAGCCGATGCAGGGTGAACCGGTGCCGCACGACCTGCAGTCGCGGCGTCAGGCTTTCGGTGAACCGGGCGACGAAGGCCCGCTTCGGGCGTAGCGGGCCGGACTTGGAGCCGAAATGAGAGCCAATTACGTAGACCCAGCCGTCGTGCCGGGCCAACGCCTCGCCGTCCTCGGTGCGGCCGGTGTGCGTACCGGCGATCGCGGGCAGGTGCCGAGTGTGCCAGCCGTCGTCGCCCACGGCGAGCACGGCCAGGCAGTCCTCCACCGGACCCTCGTCGAGGACCGTCCAGTACGCCGCCCGCGCGCCCAGCGCGGCGAGGATCTCCGGCGATTCGACACGCAGCAGGTCACTGGCCTCGTTCCCGGCCACCGACAGGTCTACCAGCCGCTTCATGATCCCCAGCGTAGCCACGGCAAGAAAGTCACCTGCCGTACGTGCGTTGTTCAGGTCGAGCCGGATACCCTGCTCCTGGCGTCGCCCGGCGACGTTTTGACCACGCCGACCGAATGAGTTCCGTGCATCACGCCAATCACTACTACGGGCACTCGCGCATCCTGGCCCGCTACTGCGGACTGGACGACGGCGACTTCCCGCGCATCCACGGCTATCTGCAGCACGGCTGGAACATCGGCGACGGAATGGCCCCCGACCACGACTTCGTGCCGGGTGTGCCGCTGCTCGTGTGGTCCGAACGCACCCGCCGCCGCGCCTGGTCGCTCGGCCGGCACACGGCGTACGCCCTCGGCGCGCCCTGGGCGTATCTGGTGCGGATGATGCCCGACGAGCCGGCGGAACCGCGCCGGGGCACCATCTGGTACCCGTTCCACGGCTGGGAGGGCCAGGACGTCCTCGGCGACCACAGCCGCCTGATCGCGCAGATCCAGCTGACCGAGCCCGGCCCGGTGACCATTTGCCTGTACTGGCAGGAGTACCAGTCTCGGCGGCTGCGGCGGCGCTACGAGCAGGCCGGGTTCCGGGTGATCTGCCACGGCTACCGCGGCGACCGGTGGGGCAACCAAGATCCGGAGTTCCTCTATCGGCAGCTCAGCGAGCAACGCCGTCATCTGCGCGTCGCGTCGAACCGGCTGTCGACGGCGGTGTTCTACGGAACCCTCGCGGGCTGTGAACCGGCCGTCTACGGCGACCCGATGCATCTCCAGCGGGAGAACCCGGTCTACGGCGGGCAGGCGCGGGTCCGTCGGGAATGGCCCGACCTGCACGGGGAACAGATCGACGTCGCGGTGGCCCGCGCGGCGGCCGTCGCCGAACTGGGCGCCGACCGGCTGCTGGACCCGGCGGAGATGCGCTGGCTGCTGCGCTGGCCGACAGAAAAGGCGGATCGATGACCCACCCGCTCGGCGGCGAGCTGCTCGCCTACTCCGATCTCGACGGTACGCACGGCGCCGGTCCGGCGCGCGGGGCGGCGCTCGCGACGCTCGCGCGTGCGGCCCGTGGGCGGGTGCTGGTCGCCGGACCGCACGATCCCGGGCTGATCGACGCGATCGGCGAATCGATCGGCGCGAACCAGCTGACCCTGCTCGTACGCGCCCGGCCGGACGCCGAAACGCTGGCCGCCCGCTATCCGGCCGCGACCGTCTACTCCGGTGACCTGTTCGCGCTGGACGCCACGGTGGACGGCGACATCGCGTACGACACGGTCGTGGCGCTGGCCGGGCTCGACCGGCTCACGGGGCCGGAGACGGACCGCCCGGAGTGGACCGAGGTGCTGGACCGCCTGACCCGGCGGCTGCGCCCGGACGGCGTACTGCTGCTGGGCATGACCAATCCGCTCGGGGTGCACTGGTTGACCGCGCCACCCGGGCCGCCGGCCGATCAGGACTGGACCGAAGACCTCGGCGGACCCGGGTTCGACGCCATCCTCAGCGCGCTCGGCCGGCCGGTCGTCCGGGCGTACGGGGGCTTTCCGTCGCCGGTCGAGCCAGCCGTCCTGATCGGATCGGACACCCCGGACAGTGGTGTGTTGCAAGCGGCGCTCCGGCGGACCAGCCTTCCTCCGGGCGCGCTAGCCGATCCGGGTCAGGTCGCCGCCCGCGCCCTACGCAGCCAGGCGGCGATGCCGGTCGCAGCCGCGTGGTTCCTCGTCGCGGGCGCCATCGCGGACGTGGACCTGCCCACGTCCGTGCCGGACTCAGCCGGCCCCGCTGGGCGTACCCTCGAGGAATCGATCAGCGCGGCCGCCGCGAAGCGCGACCTTCCCGCGGTCCGCGAGTTGGTGCAGGCGTGGCAGCAGGGACCCGCCGGCGTGCCCGCGGACCAGGTGATCGTCGAGCCGTCCGGGCTGACCGCGCTGAGCGCGGGCGACGAGCCGATCGAGGCGTTGCGGCGGCTCGCGGCCTTTCTGACGCGCAACGGGTACGCGCACGCCTGGCCGGCCGAAGGCGTGACCGACCTGACGGTCGCGCTGGCCGCGATGGCCGGGATCGAGCTGCACCCGGCGGACGTGCCGCCCGGCGAGCCGGCCCAGACCTGGCACGACCTCGTGGCCGAACGCGACGAGCTGGCCCGGCTGCTGACCGAGACTCAGGCGCAGCGGGCCGCCTACCAGCAGCTTGCCGACGAGCGCGCGCAGAAACTCCGCGAGACGCTGCACCTGGTCGAGCTGCTGAGCACCTCCGGACCGGCGCGCATGGGCCGCGCCTTCGTCGGCGGAGTACGCGTGGCGCGCCGGACCGCTCGCCGCTTCCGCCTCCGCTGACCCCGTGATCCGGCGGCAACAGGGGTCATCGCCGTAGTCGGCCGGCCCGCGGTGCGGACCGGCCGTGCGGATCAGCAGCTGGTGACGACGGCGAAGACGCCCGCCGAGGTTTCCCTCAGAGTTGTGACGGTGGAGTCACCCAGGCCCAGGTAG
>JABFYB010000784.1 GCA_013361475.1 Hamadaea sp. | reverse complement strand
CCTTCGGCGGCAACTTCTACGCGTTGTTGCCCGCCGAACGGCTGGGTCTGCCGGTGACCCGGGAGAACATCCCGGCGCTGCTCGACCAGGGCCTGAAGATCATGGACGCCGTCATGGAACAGGCGCCCCCCACGCACCCCCTCGACCCCGCAATCGACGACTGTCGCCACGTCATCGCGTACCAGCGGGGAGAAGACGGCGCCGACGCACGAGCCGCGACCCTCATCCACCCGGGGTGGGTGGACCGGTCGCCGTGCGGGACCGGGACGAGCGCGCGCATGGCGCAGCTGTACGCCCGCGGCGAGCTGGCGCTGGGTCAACCGTTCGTGAACGAGTCGCCGCTCGGCACCCGGTTCACCGGGCGGCTCGTGGAGCAGACCACCGTCGGTGACCGGACCGCGGTCGTGCCGACGGTGACCGGCCGGGCCTGGATCACCGGCACCGCCCAGTACTTCCTGGACCCGACCGACCCGTTCCCGGCGGGGTTTGAGCTCTGACTCCCGGGTGGTGAGCGGCGGGCGCGGTACGACGGGAGGGTCGGCCGCGCCCGCTTCCTTTACCCTGTGCTTCATTTGCGGGGGTTTCTTTTGGGGAGGGAGAAGTCTCGATGAACACGATGGCGGACTGGATCGGTTTCACCATGGCCTTGCTCGGCGCGGTCCTGGTGCTCGCCGGCGCGACGCTGATCTTCCTGCACGCCCGGGGTCAGGTGCGGCCGGCCACCTCGTTCGGCGCCGAACCGACGGTCACCTCGGCCGCCGCGCCCGAGGCGGCGGGCCTCGGCTTCGTCCGCCGAGTCTTCAAGGCCGTCCGCTCGATGCCGGACGCCGACCACCTCATCGCCTGGGGTCTGGTCCTGCTCTTCCTCGGCGCCCTGGCGGCCGGCGCCATCAGGTTCGGAGTGGCGTTCGAGCTGGGCACATTCAACACGAACGTTATTCGCTGACCTGGTCAGCGCACCCGTCCGCGGGTGCGGGCCCGGCGCGTCCGGGCACCCCACGCGTCCTGGTGACGCGTGGGGGACTATTCTGCGTCCGTGGTACGCCTCGCCGATGATCCGCACACCCTGGCGGATGGTGGGACGCCCGAACAACACCAGCTGGTGAACAGCACAGGAGGCCGCTCGTGACAACCGTCGCACCGAAGCCGATCGAGACCAGGCAGTGGCCGGTCCGACCGAACATCAAGGGCTCGGCGATCGCGCGGATCATCCGAACCACCGACGCGAAGCAGATCGGGATCATGTACCTGATCACCGCGTTCGCGTTCTTCATGATCGGTGGCCTGATGGCCCTGCTCATGCGGACCGAGCTGGCCCGGCCGGGGCTGCAGTTCCTGTCGCCCGAGCAGTTCAACCAGCTGTTCACCATGCACGGCACGATCATGCTGCTGTTCTTCGCGACGCCGATCGTGTTCGCGTTCGCGAACTTCATCGTCCCGATCCAGATCGGCGCGCCGGACGTCAGCTTCCCGCGACTGAACGCGTTCGCGTACTGGCTGTATCTGTTCGGCGGAACGCTGGCCGTGGCGGGCTTCATCACGCCGGGCGGCGCCGCCGACTTCGGCTGGTTCGCGTACGCCCCGCTGAACGACGCGATCAACTCGCCCGGGCCCGGCGGTGACATGTGGATCGTCGGTCTGGCGATCTCCGGTCTCGGCACCATCCTCGGCGCCGTGAACATGGTCACCACGATCCTGACGCTGCGCGCCCCCGGTATGACGATGTTCCGGCTCTCGATCTTCACCTGGAACATCCTGGTGACCTCGCTGCTGGTCCTCATGGTCTTCCCGCTGCTGGCCGCCGCGCTGTTCGCCCTGCTGGCCGACCGCCGGCTCGGGGCGCACGTCTTCGACGCCTCCACCAACGGGCCGATGCTCTGGCAGCACCTGTTCTGGTTCTTCGGCCACCCCGAGGTGTACATCGTCGCGCTGCCGTTCTTCGGCATCATCAGCGAGGTCATCCCGGTCTTCAGCCGCAAGCCGCTGTTCGGCTACAAGGGCATGGTGCTGGCGACGCTGTCGATCGCCGCGCTGTCGATGAGCGTGTGGGCGCACCACATGTTCGTCACCGGCCAGGTCCTGCTGCCGTTCTTCTCGTTCCTGAGCTTCATGATCGCGGTGCCCACCGGCATGAAGTTCTTCAACTGGATCGGGACGATGTGGCGAGGCCAGGTCACCTTCGAGTCACCGATGCTGTTCGCCATCGGCTTCCTCGTGATCTTCCTGTTCGGCGGTCTGTCGGGTGTTCTGCTGGCCAGCCCGCCGATCGACTTCCAGGTGTCCGACACCTACTTCGTCGTCGCGCACTTCCACTACGTGCTCTTCGGCACCATCGTCTTCGCGGTGTACTCCGGGGTCTACTTCTGGTTCCCGAAGATGTTCGGCCGGATGCTCGACGAGCGGCTCGGCAAGGTGCACTTCTGGCTGACCTTCATCGGCTTCAACTGGACCTTCCTCGTCCAGCACTGGCTGGGCGCGGAGGGCTTCCCCCGCCGGTACGCCGACTACCTGGCCTCGGACGGATTCACCGGGCTGAACACGTTCTCCACCATCGGCTCCTACATCCTGGGCTTCTCCACGCTGCCGTTCCTCTACAACGTGTGGAAGTCCTACCGGGCCGGCGAGATGGTGACCGAGAACGACCCGTGGGGTCACGGCAACTCGCTGGAGTGGGCGACCTCGTCCCCGCCGCCGCTGCGGAACTTCGACACGATGCCGCGCATCCGCTCGGAGCGTCCGGCGTTCGACGCGAGGTACCCGCACCTGGCGCTCAACACGACGGTCACGACACCGAAGGCGCTGCAGCCCGAGGAGTGACCTGGTTCACCCATGAAGAAGGCCCCGCGCACCGCGCGGGGCCTTCTTCATGCGCCGAGTCTGCGCTGGATCAGGGTTCCGGGTCGGATCATGCGCCGAGACACGACCGAGAACCCTGATCCAGCGGGCGGGGCGGCAAAGCGCCGCGCACTCGGGAGAATGCGCGGCGCTTGTTGTGCCCCCGCAGCGCACTACCCGCCACGGTCAGGCACTAAACACGGGTTGCCGGAGCTACGGGCCAGCCGGCTTCGTCACTACGCGTGGACGGGCTCGGCGAGGGGCTCCTCGGCGGGCTCCAGCACCGGCTGCGGCCGCCGGTAGAGCGGCAGGCTCGCCAGCACGACGACAATCCCGGCCGCGCCCACGGCGGCGAAGGCCCAGCCCGGTCCGGCCGTGTCCACGACGAAGCCCGCGAACGGCGCGCCCAGGCTCACTCCGGCGGTCATCGCCGAACTCTGGAGGCCCATGGCCTCGCCTCGGGAGGTCGCCGGCACCAGGCGGGTGATCGCCTCGTTGCCCGCCGTGATCGACGGGGCGCAGAGCAGACCGGCCGGGATGAGCAGGACGCACAGCCACAGCCAGTTCGGCGAGAGCCCGATCGGGATGGTGAGCAGCCCCATGACGGCCACCAGCGTCAGCGGCGAGAACGGCCGGTGCAGCGCACCGTAGATCAGCGCGCCGAGCAGCGAGTACGCACACCACAGGGCGATGACGAGCCCGGTCGACGAGGTCGCGCCCGCCTCGCGGAGGATGCCGACGACGGCCATGTCGGTGCCGCTGAGGATGACGGTCATGCCGGCCGCGGTGGCGAGCACGGCGAGCACCGGCCCCCGCAGCCACTGCCGGCGCGGGATCCGGACCTGCTCCGCGGCCGCCTCTTCGGCGTCGGACCGCATAGGTGGGTTGAGCCAGTAGACCCCGACGGCCGCCAGCACCATCGCGGCGCCGAGGACGTACATCGTGAGCGTGGAGGACAGCGCGGTCGCCCCGGCCACCGCCACCGCCGGGCCGACCATGAACGACAGTTCCACGCCCATCGAGTCGAGGGCGAACGCGGGTCGCCGCTGCTCATCGGGGACGAGCGCGGAGATGGACTGCCGGACCAGGCCGAAGATCGGGATCGCGAAGAGCCCGGCGAAGGCCGCCGCGCCCAGGAGCCCGGCGTAACCGAGGCTGGGGGCGAACGCCCAGACCACGAGCTGCGCACCACCGGTGATCGCCATCACGGGGCGTACGCCGCCGCGGTCGAGCATCCGGCCCATGAGCGGCGAGGAGACGGCGGCGGCGATCGTGTAGACCGTCGTCACCAGGCCGGCCTCGGCGTAGCTGTGGTGCAGCGTCAGCACGGTGTGCAGGGTGAACGAGATGCCGATCGCCGTCATCGGGATGCGCGCGATCAGCCCGAGCAGCAGGATCGGGCGTACGCCGGGCAGGGCGAGGACGTGGCGGTAAGGTGCGAGACTCATAGCGCTCCTATCATGCCCGGG
>JABFYB010000719.1 GCA_013361475.1 Hamadaea sp. | reverse complement strand
AGCGAGTTCTCGGCGGCGCGGACGCGCCGGACGGCGTACACCGTCAGCGCCAGGAGCAGCAGATAAGGCGGGTAGCCGAGCACGATCCGGGCAATGCCCAGCGCAACGTCGGCGTGCGCGAGGTAGAGCAGGTACTGCAGACCCGCCTTGACGATGTAGGTGGCCGCCCACAGCACAGTCAGCCAGGCGAACGCGCGGACGAGCCGGGGCTCGCCCCGCCAGCCCTTCTTGCCGCCGTCGGCCACGACCGAGTAGATCCAGCCCACCAGCGGCTGCCGGAAGGCCACCGACGCCAGCAGGGCGATGCCGTAGCAGAGGCTGTAGATGATCCCGGGCAGGTAGAACGAGCGTTCCTCGCCCGACCGCCAGGCCAGCACGGCGCCGAGGGCGATCCCGACGAGGCCGTTGACCGCGAACCGCACCGGCTTGCCCTGGGCCAGCCGCCACCCGGCCAGCCCGACCGCGACCGCGACGGACGCGATGATGGCGAGCTTGAGCGCCGGCTTGTCACCCAGCACGGCGAAGTCGCCGTCCGAGACCACCGCGCCGAGGATCATGTTGGCGACGATGAAGACGAGCACCGGGATGCCCGACTCGACCAGCCCCCGCCAGCCACCGAGCTGCTCGGCCATCTGCTCCGTCAGCGGCGGCAGCTTGTCCGGGTCCTGCTCCTGGGTCGCGACAGAGCCACGCGCGTCCTCGGTCATCGGTGCCTCACTTCGGGGCGTCGAGCGAATAGTGCGGGTTGTAGATGACCTTGCGACCGTCCCGGACGGCGACGCGCCCGGCGGCGGTCAGCGCCCGGCCCGGTTCGATGCCGGCGATGTGCCGCCGGCCCAGGAAGACGAGCGTCACGACGTCGGTGCCGTCGTAAAGCTCCGCCTCCAGCGTCGGCAGGTTCGTCCGCGGCGTGTAGACCACGGTGCGCAGCCGCCCGGACAGCTTCACCAGCTGCCCACGGCGTACGCGGTCGGCGCAGACGCAGTCGGCCTTCGCGCTCTCGCGCCGGACCTCCTCCGACTCCAGCTCTTGATCACTCGCGGTGAATTTCCGCAGGAAGCGCCGCAGACCGGACGCCTCCGGCTGGGACTGATGATCCTCGACGGCCGCCATGACCCCGTCGTCACACCCTCTCAAGCATCAATGCGACTTCTCTAGCGTACGTCGATTCATGCCCGGCGGGGCCGGGGCGAAGGCTTGCGCTTCAGGTCACCGCTCGGGGCGGTGGCGGTCAGACTGGGTTCGGCCCCGTCGGCGGCCTGAGCGGCGGCGGCGTCGGCCATTTCGCGGGGCAGCCGGAGCAGCAGCGGCTCCCGGACCGGCTTGGCCTCCGGCCCCCGGGCCACCACGAGCCCGTGCAGGCACTCGACGAGGGGCTCGACGGTGTCCGGGTCGATCGCCGCCGGACCCTGATAGACGCCGCGCACCATCCACCGCGGCCCGTCCACGCCGACGAACCGCAGGTCCGTCAGGCCGTCCGGCGTACGCACCCGGGCCCGCAACTCGGTGCCGTAGACACCGGGCTCCTCCTCGGCGGCCACTCCGTCGTCGAACAGGGACTTGCGGATCTCGGCGCGTACCTCGTCCCAGATGCCCTCGCCGCGCGGGGCGGCGAAGACGCCGAGCTGAAGCGCGCTGTCCCCGTGGACCAGGACCACCTGCTGGATGATCCCCTCGGCGTCGGCCTGCACCCGCAGGTCCACCCCGTCGATCGCCGGGACGAGCAGGGCGCCCAGGTCGAGCCGGGCGACCCCGGCCGGCGCCTCGGCCTGGTCGTAGGGGCCGATGTCCACCGGCGACTGCGCGGCGGCCTCCGGCGGGAGGTCGTCGGCGTCGGCCGGGGGACGGCGTTCCGCGCCGCGCCGAGGTGCGTCGGCCTTCGCGTGTCGGCCGCTGCGCTGGCGGGAGAACATCACTGCATCGCCTTTCCGATCGGGGCGCCGGTGAGACTACCGGCCGCGAGCGCGGCGTGACCACCGGTCGATCCGTGGCCGCCGTCGCCGCGTACCGACTCCGGCAGCTCCTCGACGCGATGGAACGCAGCCCTCTCCACCCGTTGTACAACAAGCTGAGCGATCCGGTCACCCCGAGTGACCTGCGCGGTGTTCCGGGGATCATGGTTGATGAGATTGACGAGGATTTCGCCCCGATAGCCCGCGTCGACCGTGCCGGGCGCGTTCAGCACCGTGAGACCGACTTTGGCGGCCAGCCCGGACCGCGGATGCACGAGGCCGACGAAGCCCTCCGGCAGCGCTATGGCCACCCCGGTACGCACCATGCGCCGCTCGCCGGGCGCGATGGTCACGTCCTCGGCCGCCACGAGATCGGCGCCGGCGTCACCGGGATGCGCGTACGCCGGCATCGGCAGCTCGGCGTCGAGCAGGCGCACGGCGATCTCAACCTGACTGGTCATGCTTGAACCTCCGGGGGAAGGACCTTACCGAGTGCTCCAGTCGGACGGTGAGGCGCGTCTCGAGGCACGCGGCGTCCGCCGCCCGCCAAGCCCGGCGGCCACCCGCCGGGTACCCTCGGTCACCATGGCACCCGCACGGACAACGGCGACACCCCGTCTCACGGAACGGCTCACCGTCCCCTGGTGGTGGTGGCCGTTGGGCCTCGCTTTCGCGACGCTCGCCGCCGGTGAGATCGGACTCGGCGCGCCGGGTCCGCGAGGCTGGGTGCCGTTCGCTCTGCTGCTGCCGCTGACCGCCGGGCTGCTGCTGTGGTTCTCCCGGCTCCGGCTGCGGATGACCGAGGCGGAGAGCCGGCCGGAGTTCGAGATCACCTTCGGCACCGACCGGGCCCACCTGCCACTGAGCGCCGTCCGCGAGGTCGTCGCGCTGGACGCGGCGGGTCGTGCCCAGCTTCTCGGACCGCAGGCCGACCCGAACGCCTTCGTCGTGCTGCGGCCCTGGATCGGGACGGCGGTGCAGATCGTCCTCGACGATCCGGCCGACCCCACGCCCTATTGGCTGGTCTCCACCCGCCACCCGGTGCGCCTGGCCGAGGCGCTTCGCGAGCGGCTCCCCGCTCAGGCCGCCTGAGCTCAGCTGGGCGGCAGGGACGGCGGCAGGCCGGGTCCTGGCAGCGCTGGCCGGTGCCGCAGGCGCAGATCGCGTTTGAGGGCCTCTCCCAACGCCTTCGTGGAACGCCGGTTGAGGTAGCTGGCGACGGCCGCCCCGGTCAGCAGTGGACCGAGGGTGGTGAGGTTCCGGCCCAGCCGCTTGACGATCATGTCGCGCAGTTCCTTGCGGGCGGCGGTACCGAGGATTGACGCGACCCCACCGCCGGGCAGGAACGGGTTCACCCCGCGCTTACGCGCCCAGGCGTGCAACAGGGCGGCCGACCGCTGCGCCGTGCTGCCCTGGACCGGCTGCCCGTAGACCTCGTGCAGTTCGCCGATGAGCTTCAGTTCGATGCCGATGACCGCCACCGTCTCGACGGCCAGCAGGACCGGAGTGGACAGCAACGTCGGCGGCACCGCCCACTGCACCGAGCCGACACCGCCGCCGACGGCGCCGATCCCGGCGGTCGACCGGGCGGCGTTGCGGATCAGCCGCTCCGCCAGCTCGTCACCGTCCAGATCGGGGAAGTGCCGGCGCAACGTCTCGTAGTCGCGTACGGGCACGTGCGGAGCCAGATCGGCCACCGCGTCGGTGACCCAGCGGACGGCCTTGCCCGGCTGGAAGAGCTTGCCGACGCCGCGCCCGCGAAGCGCGGTGACCATGCGGGAGATCGCCTTGCGCCGGCTCGCGCTGTCCAGATCGGACTCCGCCAGCTCGGCCACCGCCTTGCTGAAGCCGTCGACGTCAGCGGCCTTCTCGTCGAAGGTGTCGGGCGGGCCGGCCGGGTCGCCGGTACGGCCGGTGCCCGGCACGTCGTCGCCGGGCACCGCTTTCTCGCTCGCCATGGAAGGCCTCCTACCGCGTCGTGGGCTTGAGAACAGTTGACCCGACGGGGTCAACCATCGCTACCCCGAACAGCTGGATCAGATGCACTCGCGGCAGATCGGCAGGCCGTTCTTCTCACCGGCCAGCTGGCTGCGGTGGTGCACCAGGAAGCACCGCGAACAGGTGAACTCGTCCGCTTGCAGGGGCACCACCTTGACGCTGAGCTCCTCGTCGGTGAGGTCGGCTCCGGGCAGCTCGAAGCTTTCCGCCACCTCGGTCTCGTCGACGTCTACGCTGCCCGACTGCGAGTCGACGCGACGGGCCTTGAGTTCCTCAAGGCTGTCTTCGCCGAGTTCGGCCTCGTCACGGCGCGGGGCGTCGTAGTCGGTCGCCATCGGTTCTCTCACACTCCACTAA
>JABFYB010000520.1 GCA_013361475.1 Hamadaea sp. | reverse complement strand
AGACGCTGTTGAGCTTGAGGTGCTTCTGCTTGATCAGGTCGAGCAGCCGGCCCGGGGTGGCGACGAGGATCTCGACGCCCTTCTTCAACGCGTCGATCTGCGGCTCGTACGCGACGCCGCCGTAGATCGGCAGGACGCGGACGCCCCGGAGCTTGCCGGCAGCGGCCAGGTCCTTGGCGACCTGGAGGCCGAGTTCCCGGGTCGGGACGACGACCAGCGCCTGCGGCGCTCCGTCGCCCCCCTCCTCGGGGCTGACGACCCGGTCCACCAGCGGCAGGCCGAAGCCGAACGTCTTACCGGTGCCCGTCGGGGCCTGCCCGATCAGGTCCGCGCCGCGCTGCGCGATGGGCAGCGCGTACTCCTGGATGGCGAACGCGTGGGTGATGCCGATCTCGCTGAGTGCGGCAACGGTCTCTGGGCGTACACCCAGATCAGCAAAGGTAGAAGTGGTGCTCATGGAGTTGTGGGGTGCCCTCTCTCATGCGCCCCTTCGCTGCAAAGCACTTCTGGGTATGGGGCGCGCTGTGTCATCGGCGCGGTCAGGTCTGCGCCTGCGGTTCGCGTGGGCCGCACCCGTGCGCCAGGCTGGTCACCAGCCGGCAGGCCCGGGGGCCGCACGCGGGTCGCAGGCCGGAGCGGCCTGCGACAACACCTATATCGTACGCCGAACGGGGCGTTCCGCGCACTGGGTAGTCACGTGATCACAAGACGCCGTTCGCGCTGTAGGGTGCCAAACGTGTCCGAGAACACACTCTCCCCAGGCTTCCGCGACCTCCTCGGCATGCTCGCGTACGCCGAACTGCTGGCCTTCGACCGCATGGCGGCCGACGCCCGGCTCGCCCCCGACCTGCACCGGCGGGCGGTTCTCTGCGAAATGGCGGCGGTCGAGATCGCCAACTATCGCCGGATCGCCGAGCGGCTCGCCTCAGCCGGGATCGATCCGCCCGAGGCGATGACTCCCTTCCTCGGCGCGCTGGCCTCCTACCACGAGGCGACCGAGCCGACCGACTGGCTCGAGGCGCTGACCAAGGCGTACATCGGGGACGGGATCGCCGACGACTTCTTCCGGGAGATCGCCGAGCAGCTCGACGACCCCGACCGGGAACTCGTCCTGCGGGTGTTGCACGACGACGCGTACGACGACTTCGCCGGGGGTGAGATTCGCGACGCGATCGCGGCGGATCCCAAGATCGCCAATCGGCTGTCGATGTGGGCGCGACGGCTGGTGGGCGAGGCCCTCTCCCAGGCGGCCCGGGTCGCCGCCGAACACGGCGACCTCGTCGCCCTGATCGGTGACGCCGAGGTGGGGGAGCAGTTGTTCACGCGGCTCAAGCAGGCGCACGCCCAACGGATGGCCGCTGTCGGGCTCAACAACTGACGCTGACGCCGAGCCCGCGCCGGCTTCCCGACGCGGGCTCGACTCACACCTGGGTCAGCGCGGGGTGAAGCCGACCGGCCGGGTCTGCGCCTCGGCGATCTCGACGTACGCCAGCTTCGCGACCGGCACGATGACCTTGCGCCCCTTGTCATCGGTCAGGGCCAGCACGCCCGAGTCGGACGCGAGCGCCGCGGTCACCAGCTGCTCCACCTCCGCCGGCGACTGGGTGCTCTCCAGCACGAGCTCGCGGGCCGCGAACTGCACTCCGATCTTGACCTCCACGGACGGGTCCCTCCTCGGTTGCGCGCGACGGCCATCGGCCGCCGTTTGTCGAAACACTATCGCGCGGTGTCAGCCGGATTCGGCTTCCCGGGACCGTGTTCGCCGGAGGCGGATTCCTCAGGCGGCTTCCTCGCCGCCGTGGTCGTCGGCATGGTCGCCCGCATGATCGCCGCTGAGCGGGAAGCTGGCGATGCCGCGCCAGGACAGCGCCGAGATCAACCGCTCGGCCTCCTCCTGGGCGATCTCCCGGCCGCCGGTCAGCCAGTACCGCGCGGCGACCTGCGAGATGCCGGTCAGCCCGGCCGCCAGAATCTCGGCGCGCGCCCGGTCGACCGCGGTGTCGGCCATGATCGTCGCGGTGATGGCCTCGACCGAGGCCTGTTCGACACGCTCGACACGCTCACGAACCGCCGGGTCGTTGCGCAGATCCGATTCGAAGACCAGCCGGAACGCCTCCGACTCGTGCGAGACGAAGTCGAAGTACGCATGCGTCGCGCCGCGGACGCGTTCGGCGTTGTCCGTGGTCGCCTCCATCGCCGAGCGGATCTTGGCGATGATCGCGTCGCAATGAGTGTCCAACAAGGCCAGATAGAGTTCCAGCTTTCCCGGGAAATGCTGGTACAGCACGGGTTTCGAGACGCCGGCCCGCTCGGCGATGTCGTCCATCGCAGCCGCGTGGTAGCCCTGCGCCACGAAGACGTCCTGTGCCGCGGCCAGGAGTTGCGAACGCCGGGCGGACCTCGGCATCCGGGTCGGTCGGCCCGCGGCCCGCGTGCCACTCGTCGCCGGTGCCATAGATGCCGTCCTCTCCGTACACACTCGCCCCGCGCGTGTCGTCAGCTTCGTCGCCGGAAATTCTCCCGCCGTTGCAACTTATCGCGCTTCCCCTAACAAGGTAGCCTCACCCATGGGCTACCGAGGAGCGCACGGTGGACGTAACAGGACAATCGGGCAGCAGCGCACCCGCCAACGGCAATGGGCACGCTCATGCGAACGGGCATGGTGAGGTTCCCACCGGTGGCTGGAGCGAAGGCTGGTCCGGCGCGGGCTCCGCGCTGGAACCGGAGGCTGATTCCGTCGTGCCCGCCTGGCGGCGGGGCATGGACGCGTTGAACCACGCCCGCGCCCAGACGCCGCCCCGCTACGCCGAACTGCTCGCCGAGGCCGGCGTACGCCCGCCGAACCCGGCCGAGCTGCCCGAGGACGAAGATCCGCTGGACGGGCCGGTGCGCTCCCGCAACGGCGAGTTCGCCGGATTCCCCGCCGACGACGGGCCCGTCCGGCCGCTGTCCAGCCCACCTCGGTACGCCGAATCCCCTTACGGTTCGCCCTACGGTCAGCCCGTCGCGGAGCAACCGCAGTACGCCGACCAACCGCAGTACGCCGAGCCGCCGCAGTATGTCGAGCCGCCGCCATACCCGGATCCGCCGCTGTTCGCGGAGCCGGCTCCGGCCGAACCTGCGCCGTCCGCGCCGCCCGGTCCCGCCCTGAACGGGTCGACCCCGTCCCATGGCACGCCCAGTCCGTTCGCCCGCCTGCTGGAGGTCCCCTCGGTGCCGTCCGCGCCACCGGCCCCTCGTGCGTCGACGTATCCGCCCGCCGCCTCGAACCCGCTGCCGCCGCCTGCGCAGCCGCCGACGCCCCCGCAGCCGGAGCCGCTCGCTCCGCCCGCGCCGGCCCCGGATCCGATCGCGCGCCCCGCCCTGCTCAACCCGGGGCATCCCGGTGTGGAGGCGTTCGCCCCGGACCGGGCGCCGATCCCGTCGGGTGAGGTCGCGCAGCCATCGCCGACGGGGATACTGCTTCCCGCGTACCACCGGGCGGAGCCGATCGTGCCGGTGGACCCGGAGCCGCCCCGCGGCCATGCGGAGCGACTGGATCCGGCCGACCACCGGCCGCCGCCCGCGCCACCGGGACTCCGTGTGCCCGCTCCCGCCGCCTACGCGCCGCCGGGGGAGCCGACCGACCACATCGGACCTTCGCGCGACCTGCCACCGCGAGACCTGCCACGGGACGTGCCACGGGACGTGCCACCACGAGACGTGCCCTCGCGCGACGTCCCACCGCGAGACCTGTCGGCCCGAGACCTGCCACCGCGGGACCTGCCACTGCGGGACGTCCCAACGCGGGACCTGCCGCCGCGCGAGCCGCAGGCGCCGGTGAACCACCCACGGCCGCAGCCGCCGCACGAGCAGCCGGACCACCGGCCGCCAGCTGACCCTCCGCCGTCGCCCATGGCGCGCGAGCGGGGCGAACCCACGCACGGCCTGCCGCAGCGGGTCCCGTCCGAGCCGGACGTGCCGCGCATCCCGGAGCCCAACACCGATCCGCCCGCGCCCGCGCCTGCTCTGTCGCGCATCGCGTCCGGGCTGCGTCGCGACGACCTGCCGCCGTCCGATCGGCCGGACGGGTTCGACGTCGCCACCGTGCTCTCCGCCGTCCGGGACGTGCCCGGAGTGCGGGACGCTCAGCTGCGGGCCACCGCGACCGGTGGCCACACGCTGCGACTCGACCTCGCCGACGGATCCGATCCGGCCTACGTCAGCCGCGTCGTGGCACGCATGCTCAACGAGCGGATGGGCCTGCTCGCCGAGCCGCCCGCGCGCCCGGCTCCGTCGCCGGCTCCGGCAGCGGCACCCACGCCACCG
>JABFYB010000308.1 GCA_013361475.1 Hamadaea sp. | reverse complement strand
CGAACGCCGGTTCGGGGGGTAGCGGCGAGGCCGCACGCATCGGCGGACAGGTCATGAAGGCCGTCATCGCCGACCGGGGAGGTAAGTAGTAATGGTGTCCCCAGGGACGCTGCTGAGTGGGCGATACCGGCTCGATGAGCGGATCGCCACCGGCGGCATGGGCGACGTGTGGCGGGGGACCGACGAAACGCTCGGGCGCACGGTCGCGATCAAGATTCTGCTCCCGGCGCTCCTGGAGGAGCCCGGGTTCTCCGAGCGCTTCCGGCTGGAAGCCCGCACGATGGCAACGATCAACCACCCTGGCGTCGTCGACATCTACGACTACGGCAGCGACCAGCAGGTGGCCTATCTCGTGATGGAGTACGTGGAAGGCGACGCGCTCTCGCGTACCCTCGCGCGCGTCGGGCGGCTCACGCCCGCGCGCACCATGGCGCTCATCGCCCAGGCCGCGGAGGCCCTGGAGGCCGCGCACCTCAAAGGCATCGTGCATCGCGACGTCAAACCCGGCAATCTGCTGGTACGCGCGAACGGCACCCTCGTGCTCACCGATTTCGGCATCGCCCGCTCCGCGGTCGCCTCGCAGTTGACGGCGGCCGGAGCAGTGCTCGGCACGGCCTCGTACCTGGCGCCGGAGCAGGCGGCGGGGCAGACGGCGACGACCGCGTCCGACATCTACTCGCTCGGCGTGGTGGCGTACCAGTGTCTGTCGGGACGGCGGCCGTTCGACGGGGACAACCCGATCGAGATCGCGATGAAGCACGTTCGGATGACGCCGCCCGCGCTGCCGCCCGACGTGCCACCCGCCGTACGCGCGATCGTCGAGCGTGCGATGGCCAAGGATCCGTCGGCTCGCTGGCCCAGCGCGGCGATCTTCGCGGCCGCGTCGCGGCAGGCGGCGGCCGTTCTCAGCAGCGAACAGTCCGGTCGTGCCGCGTCGCCGAGTGCGCCCGTGTCGCCGGTGCCTTATTCGCCTGCGCCGTCGTCGCCGGCTCGTCCGCCGGTCCGGCCCGTCACCGGCAGCCCGGCCGGTACGCCGGTCGGCGCCGGCCTGCCGCATCGCGTACCGGGACAGCCGGCGCAGCCCGTGCGCCCGGCCGCTCGCGTCAGCGTTCCGGCAGCTCCGGCACCGGTCTCTCCGTTGGGCGCCACCGGTGTCGCGACCGGTGGCCGCACCTCGACGGGGTACGCTGCCACTCAGGCCCCGAGTAGCGGAGGCTGGCGTACCTTTTGGATGATTTTGTTGGTTTTTCTGGCCATGGCTGCCATCGTGGCCATTGCCGCGTTCATCGGGTATACCGTCACCCGGAACACGACGGCGAGTGGTGCGGCTCACACATCCACCGTCGCGAACGTGACAAGACAGGCAAACATTTGGCAAGCTGACTCGGCCCGAGCAAACCTAGCCGAGACCTCCGCCGCGACCGCGGTGAGGGCGATCGCGACCGACACGGCAGGATCACGGGTCCTGGCGCCGACGAGCGAAGGACGACGGACGAGATGACGCAGGCCCGGCTGCTGGGTGGCAGGTACCAGGTCGGCGAGTTGCTCGGCTACGGCGGCATGGCGGAAGTGCACCGCGGGCGCGATCTGCGCCTCGGCCGGGACGTCGCGATCAAGATGCTCCGCACCGACCTCGCCCGGGACAACACCTTCCAGATGCGCTTCCGGCGGGAGGCGCAGAACGCGGCCGCCCTGAACCACCCGGCGATCGTCGCCGTCTACGACACCGGCGAGGAGCGCGCGCCGACCGGCGAGGCCCTGCCCTACATCGTCATGGAGTTCGTGCCGGGCCGGACGCTCAAGGAGGTGCTCGCCGCCGAAGGGCGGCTGATGCCCCGCCGGGCGCTGGAGATCACCGGCGACATCTGCGCCGCCATCGAGTTCAGCCACCGGCACGGCATCATCCACCGCGACATCAAGCCCGGCAACGTCATGCTGACGCCGCAGGGGCAGGTCAAGGTGATGGACTTCGGCATCGCCCGCGCCCTGGCCAGCGGAGCCACGACGATGACGCAGACGTCGGCCGTCATCGGCACCGCGCAGTATCTGTCGCCTGAGCAGGCCCGGGGCGAGGCCGTCGACGCCCGATCCGACGTGTACGCCACTGGCTGCGTACTCTTCGAGCTTCTGTGCGGACATCCGCCGTTCGTCGGCGACTCGCCCGTCGCCGTCGCGTACCAGCATGTTCGCGAAGACCCGCCGCCGCCCTCGAACAGCAACCGGGACGTCACGCCGGACATCGACGCGGTTGTCTTGAAGGCGCTGGCCAAGAACCCCGCGAACCGCTACCAGTCCGCCGCGGAGATGCGCGCGGACCTGCTTCGAGCGGCGAACGGGCGGCCGGTGCTGGCGACGCCCGTGATGCGCGAGGACGAGACTCTGCCGCTGAACGCGCCGACCGCACGCGTCGCCACCGGGCGCAACGGAGCCCGGGTCGGTACGCCCAAGCGCAAGAAGACGTCGGGCGCGGTGATCGCGCTGCTGTCGTTCCTCGGCGTGCTCGCGGTGATCGCCGTGACCGTCGGCCTGGTGCTCCTCAACCAGCCCAAACGGATCGGTGTGCCGTCCGTGCTGGGCAAGACGTACGCCGAGGCCCAGTCGGAGCTGACCGCACTCGGCTTCAAGACCACTCCGGGCGAGCCGATCACCAGCGACTCCTGCGACAAGGACAAGGTCACCGACCAGACGCCGAAGGGCGGCCAGAAGGCCGACGCGAACTCCACGGTGACGCTGCGCGTCTGCACCGGCCCGGGCCAGGTCCAGGTGCCGAACCTGGACGGTCTCACCAGGACGAGCGCGGAGCAGCTGTTGACCCAGTTCGGTCTGGAGCCCGATTTCAAGCCAGTGGACAGCGATAAGCCGGCCGACTCGGTGATCTCCTACAGCCCCGGGAAGGGCACGACGGTGGAGAAGGGCTCCAAGGTCGTGGTCCAGATCTCCAAGGGCAACCGGGTGGTCGTCCCCAACGTCGTGGGCATGCCGGAACAGCAGGCCTGCACCAGGATCAAGGAGGCTGGCCTTACCTGCAAGATCGAGCAGGGTAAGGCGGTCACCGATCCTGCCAAGGACGGCCTGGTGAGCAGCCAAAGCCCGAAGAAGGACATGGTCGTCGACAAGAACACCACCGTCACGATCAAGGTCGACTACCTCGAGGAGACCAACCCCTCGGAGACGGCGTCGCCCACCCCAACGACGAGCTGATCAGGCCGGCCAACGGGCTGATCAGGCCGTGGGGCTCAAGCGGCGAAGGCGGCCAGGCGACGCTCGTCGACCTCGGCCGCCAGCGCCTTCGCCGGCTCCAGCGCGTCGGGGAAGCCGCAGGCGGCGAGCCAGTTCGCCAGCATGAGGTGGCCGCCCTCGGTGAGCACGGACTCCGGGTGGAACTGAACACCTTCGATCGGCAGCGTCCGATGCCGCATGGCCATCACGACGCCGCGGCCGCCGTCCGGGGCGACGGTCCAGCCGGTCACCTCGATCTCATCCGGCAGCGTCGACTCCACGACCGCCAGCGAGTGGTAGCGGGTCGCGGTGAACGGCTCCGGCAACCCCTCGAGTACGCCGACGTTCAGGTGCGTCACGAGCGACGTCTTGCCGTGCAGCAACTCCGGAGCGCGGTTCACCGTGGCCCCGAAGGCCGCCCCGAAGGCCTGATGCCCCAGGCATACGCCGAAGATGGGCACGTCGCCGCCGCACTCGCGCAGGACGTCGAGGCAGATCCCGGCGCTTTCCGGCGCACCCGGGCCGGGGGAGAGCAGGATGCCGTCCGCCCCGAGCCGGGCCGCTTCGGCGACCGAGATCTCATCGTTGCGGCGTACGTCGCACTCCACGCCCAACTGGCCGAGGTATTGGACCAGGTTGTAGACGAACGAGTCGTAGTTGTCGATCACGAGAACGCGCATGGTCACCCCACCGTGGTCGGAATCGGAACCGAGGTCGCCGACGGGTCGACGGAGTGCGTGGGCACCGGGTTGTTCGTCTCGGTGTCGTACGGGATCACGTCCTGGCCGGGGACGATCTCACCGACCTGGACGTCGTCGAACGGCAGCAGCGGTTCGGCCCAGGGGAACGCGAAGAACCACATCAAGGCACACAGACCGGCGACGGCGGCCACGCTCGTCGAGATCCGGACCCACAGCGGTCCGGGCAGGTGGCGCCAGATCCACGCGTACATCTGCTCAGCCCTTCAATTCCGCGGGGGGACCGTCGGCCCGGGGCCGCTCGGATCCGTCGACCAGGGCGGCGTGAATGATCAGCCGCTGGTAATTGTCCCACTTGGGATTGCAGGTGGTCAGGGTCAGGAACCGGTCCAGGGAGACGGTCGGGTTGCCCGGCGTGACCTTGTCGTTGGTCGACTTGGCCGCCGCCTTCACCTCCGGCGGGTTCGGCGACACCACCTCGACCTGCGTCGGTTTGACGATCCGGGTCTTCACCACCGCGTAGACGTACCAGGTGGTCCGGGTCTCCACCACGATCTTGTCGCCGACCTGAAGTTTGTCCAGATCCCAGAAGACCGAGCGCATCCGGTGGCCGGCCATGGCGAAGTTGCCGTCCTGGCCGGGCATCGCGCTCTTCGGGTAGTGCCCGGGGGCGTACCGGATGTCGGCCGGGGTGACGCCCTGGACCACGACCCAGTGCTTGTTCAGCCGGGGGATGTAGAGCCGGGCGATCGCGTCGCCGGGCGGCGCGGCCAGCGTGTTCGTGGCGGTGCTGGCGCTCGGCGTCGGCGTCGGGTTGTCCCAGGCCTGGGCGAGCTGCTGATTGAGGTCGCTCTGGTGCGAGTCGACGATCGCCGCCTTGCCCCACACCTCGTACGCCGCGAACAGCAGGAGCACCAGCCCACACGTGATGAGCAGCTCACCCGTCGTCCGCAGGGTGGTCCGGATCACCGATCCGACGGTGACCCGGGTGTAGTCCGCGTACGCCGAGGCGTAGACGTCCTTGCGCCGGACGGCACGGATCGGTGCACCCGAGTCGTCCCGGTCCCGCGGCGGCTTGCCGGGCTCGGCCGGGTCGCTCGGGTCGGCCGGAAGAACGTCGGGGATCTTGCCGATCAGCGAGGTCTCGTCGATCCGAGGGATGACCGCGGTGGCGTCGGCGGCCGGGATACGCGGAATGGTCGCCGTGGCATCGGCCGCCGGGATACGCGGAATGGTCGCCGTGGCGTCGTCGGCGACAGGCTGGCCGCTGACGGGCTGACTGCTGACGGGCTGACTGCTGACGGGCTGGCCGCTGACGGGCTGACCGCTGACGGGCTGGCCGCTGACCGGCTGACTGCTGACAGGCGCAGCGCTGACGGGGGCCGGACTCACCGGTGCCGGGCTGACCGGTGCCGGGCTGATCGGCGCGGCGCTGGTCGGCGCCGGACGCTGAGGCACCGGGCCGGTCGGCGTGGGGACCGATGACGGTGCGGCGTCCGCCCGCACGACGGGCAGGACCGCCGTCGCGTCGGCCGGCTCCGGCCGGGCGGCGGGCGTGGGGCTCGGCTTCGGCCGGGGCGAACTCACCGGCTGCGCCGGCTCGGGGGTCTCCGCGGTGATCCGCGGGATGACCGTCGTCTCGTCGTCGGCGGAGTCAGGGGCGCGGTGCCGGCTCATCGGGCCACCTCGGCGTGGGTGAGATCGGTGGACCCCGTGTACGCGGGCGCGACGATCTCCGATTCGGAGACGACCTGGTAGCCCAGCCCGTAATCGCGGACGGCGTCCTGGAAGGCGCGTACGCCCGGCTCGGCGTCGAGCGCGGCGCGTAGCCGGTTCGGGTCGCCGATGGCCTTGATGACGAAAGGCGGCGAGTACACCTGGCCCTCCAGCAGGATGGTGTTGCCGACGCAGCGGACCGCGCTCGTCGAGATGATGCGTACGCCCATGATCGTCATCGCCTCCGCGCCACCCGCCCACAGGGCGTTGACCACGGACTGGACGTCTTGCTGGTGGACGACCAGGTCGTCATTGGTGGCCCCTTCGGGACGGCTGCCGCCGGCCCCGGCCGGCGCGTCGTTGAGACGGACCGTGACACCGGGGCCCTTGAGGGCGACCAGCCCGGCGGCCTGCCGGCGGGCCTCGGCCTGGGCGCGCGCCTGCGCGATGGGGGTGTCCGACCCGGCCAGATTGCCGGTCAGTTCATCGACTTCGGTCCGCAGCCGGGAGGCGGTCGCCTGTTCCTCGGCGATCCGGGCCTGCTGCTCGGTGATCACCTGGGCCATTTGCGGCCGCCTATCCTCACGGAGGTCAGTCCCTGAGGCGACGTTTGCGCTGGTGGTGAACAGTACGCCGGCCGCGATCATGATCGCGGGGACGCCGAAGGACCAGCCGAGGGACCGCCCGGTACGGCGGCGAGGCCGTAGGATACCCACTGCTCGCCCGACCGCCCGACGCCACGACGAGGAGCCGGATGTGTACTCCACCACTCCCCCTTCTCGTCATGGCGTGTCGATATGACTACGCTAGCTGTTGAACATTATTCAGGCCGGTCCGCGCCGTCATCCTCCGGTGCGGTGACCCGGTCCCGGAATTCGGGTCAAACCAGCCCCAGGGAGAACTACGGTGCCGAAGTCGCAGGTCCGCAAGAAGAAGGTCTACACGCCGCCGACCGACGTGCGGCCCACCGCTGCGATGGCCGACAAGCGGCCGAGCCCGATCTGGCTGCCCATCACCGCGGTGACGTTGATCGTTCTGGGTATCGCCTGGCTCGTCGTGTACTACCTCTCGCAGGGGGAGTATCCCGTGCTGAGCTGGAACTACTGGAACATCGCGGTCGGGTTCGGCGCGATGGTCGTCGCGCTCGGCCTGCTCTCCAAGTGGCGCTGACCCGGTCTTAGACCACGTAAAAGGCCCCACAGCCGAAGCTGTGGGGCCTTTTACCACTCTTCCGAGCGGTCAGCGCGTCCCGTCACCGAGGGTGGGCGGTGCGCCGCGCCAGCGCGACAGCGTATCCCGCAGGCAGGCCTCCGTCGTCCCGGTCGCGGGCGGATAAGCCGAGCGCTGGCACGCCGTCGGCGCGCTCTGGGTCAGCAGGAGCACCAGCCAGTCACCGGCCACCCCGGTGGTGGTCACCGCGCGTACCTTCACGGTCCGCGTGCGGCCGTCGGCCGCCACGGAGAATCCGCTCGCCGAACTGGCCAGCACCGTCGGCGCTCCCCGCATGCCCGAGCTGTACGCCACCTCGTAGTGGTCCAGCGTCGTCCCGGCCGGGAGGAAGCCGCCCGCCATGCTCAGTCCGCCGACTACCGCGGTCGTGCCCTCGTAGTACGCGTACCCCTTGGGGGCCGACGGGCGGTTGGCACAGCCGTAGATGTGGAAGTCGTCGACATACCAGTCGTAGTAGTCGGCGTTCGACGCGCTCGAGAGCCGGAACCGGAACTTGACCGTTTTACCCGCCAAGCTGGTCAGGTTGAGCCGGATGTCGGAGTAGCCCCGGGTCTGGGTGAGCCCGGTGTAGCCGAGCGCGGCGGGCGGAGCCTGCCAGGCCCCGTTGTTGATGCTGACCTCCAGCACCGTCGCCGCGCCGGTGGACCGCGACAGGGTGGACTGGGCGAACCGCAGGTACGCGTTCGCCGGAACCGTCACGGCTACCGGCATCGTCGCCGTGGCGCCGTTCCCGGTCGGGCCGCTCGCCCAGGTGTTCAGGGAGCTCGTGCCGGACGCGGCGTACTGGTAGGGGGCGTAGCCGGCCGGAAGCCCGGCCGGGATGTACTCCCAGTAGTTCGTGTTCGACAACAGCCAACCGCCCGCCGACTCGAACCCGTCGAAGTACGCCGTGTCGATCGGCTGGGTGGCCGACGACGGGCACAGCGGCAGGTGGGTCACGCCGGTGCCGGCGAGCGTCTGGGCGCCCGCCATGTTGGTCTGCGCGATGGCCGCGTCGACTGCGCCGCAGTTCGCCGGGGTGATGCCGAACTTGCCGATCAGCTGTGTGCACGAACTGCGGAGCGCGGCGGCCAGCACCGTGTAGTCCGCGCCCGACGGCAGGACGTGCATGACCCGCCACCAGAGCTGCGCCGACTGCCGGTTGGTGAGGCCGTTCGTCCCGGTGGCGATGAGGTACGCCGCCTTGTTCGCCACGCCGGAGTTGATGTGGACCCCACCGTTGTCGTCGTCGCCGTTGTACCAGTACTGGCCGCCGAGCGTGGCGGGCTGCCGGTAGCCGACGTCCGGGATGGCGGTCGGGTCGTCCATCCGGCGCAGCGGCACCGGAAGCGTCGATGACGCGGTCAGGTCCTCGCCCAGCCACCAGGCCTTCGCCGGATCGTCCTGGGCGGTGGCGTACTGCTGGTCGAACAGTTCGCCCATGATGTCGGAGAGCGCCTCGTTGATCGCCCCCGCCTGGTACGCGTAGTACAGGTGCGAGGAGTACTCGGTGATCGCGTGCGTGTACTCGTGGGCGGTCACGTCGTCGACCACGAACCCGGTACCGAAGACGAATTGGCTGCCGTCCCAGAAGGCGTTCTCGTACGGGCAGTACTGCCGCACCAGGTACTTGTAGCAGGCGCGGACGGTGGCCCGAATCTGCGCGCCGCGCCCGTCGAAGGAGTCCACTCCGAAAGAGTCCTGGTAGAACGAGTGGATCGCGCCGAGCAGGTCGTATGCCTTGTTGACCTCGGCGACGGTGCTTGCGACGCCGCCTTCCTTCCGGGTGGTCGACTGCAGGCCGAGCGGGCTGGTCGTGGTGCACGCGTAGTTCGCGGCGACGTCCACGTTGACGGCCGTGTTGGCGAGGTCGCAGATGACGCGGTTGCGCGCCGACTGCCGCTCGGACATGGTCAGCCGGGTCTGGCCGTCGAGCGCGTCCACCAGGACGGTCGCCACGTCGCCGCCGTCGCGGTCGCGTACGCCCACCTGCCAGGTCGGGCGCAAGCCGGCCGCGCCGGGGGCGCCGAGCACGGCCGGGTCGTACAAAGCCAGTTCCGGCGTGCCCGCCCGTAGTGTCGTCGCGTCGAGGCCGACCTTCTCCGCCGTCGACGCGACGGCCGTCGCGGCCGCGGTCGCCGCCGGGACGGCCGCCTTGGTGGCGACCGGCGACAGGCTCGACGTCTCGGCGATCGCCGACTGGACTCGCTTGCCGTGGCTCGTCACGACGATCTGGCCGCCCAGCACGGGCAGGCCGCCCGCCGTCTGCTGGTAGCGGCTGATCGTGTCGCCGCCGGGCAGCGTCGTGGTCTGGGGCTTGCTGAGGGAGTGCGCGGCGGTGAGCCCGAAGGCCGCGGCGTACCGGGTGGTGAAGGCGTCGGCGCCGGCCGTGGTCAGCACCTTGCCGGCCTCAGCCGTAGCGGCCGTGACCGTGCCGGCGGGCGAGACGAGGACGGAGTTCTTCCCGTTGCCGGCCGTCCGCAGTTCCCGGATGCCGGCGCCGATCGACGTCGACCCGTTCGGCGGCGTCTGGCTGCGCTGGTCGGCCGTCGTCGACGAGCCTGAAGTCGAGGTGGCCTCCGAAGCGGGGCCGTCGCCGGTGCTGCTGGCCACGGGGGCGGGCGACAAGGTCGCGACAGGGGCGTCGTCCGGGACGGCGCTCGCCACCGCAACCCCGGCCAGCGCCACGCCCGCGGCGAGGAGCGCCACGCGGGTGCGTGTTCTCAAGACTGGTCCTCAAGGGGTGAGGGGGAGGATGCCGCCCGAGTCTAAGGGCGCGAAACCACGTGGCGCTGCCCCGCCGACTCCCGCCGGACGAGCGGTCCTCGTAGGCTGACCGTACGCTGTGGCGTAGTCAACGTTACTGGCGGGTAACCAAGACGGTAGGCTGAGCGGCACTGGAGCCGAGCAGAACGAGGAGTGGTGCATGGGCGGCGTGCAGATCGTCACCACGATCGGGGCTTTCGCGATCACCGCGGTCGCGGTCGTCCTGGTCGTCCGCGCGGTACGCAGCATGCTGGCGGTGATCCGGCTGGGCCAGCCCGACCCGACGCGTACGGGGAACAAGGGTGAGCGCCTGAAGGTCATGCTCGCCGAGACCGTCGGTCACACGCGGATGCTCAAGTGGACCGCGGTCGGCGTGGCGCACTGGTTCGTCATGGTCGGCTTCGTCTTGCTCTCCTCGCTCGTGCTGGAGGCGTACTGGGAGGTGGTCACCCCGACCGGCGAGCTGCCGATCATCGGCCACTGGGGCCTGTTCGGCGTGGTCACCGAATGGGTCGGCGTCCTCGGCATCCCGGCGATCCTCTACCTGATGGTCATCCGGCTCACGAACCGGCCCAGCCGCCCCGGCCGCCGCTCCCGGTTCGCCGGCTCGACCATGTGGCAGGGCTACTTCGTCGAGTGGGTCGTCCTGCTCGTCCTGATCATGGGCATGCTCATCCGGGGCTTCAAGGCCGCCAACGGCCACCTGCCCTACCCCGTCTGGGCCGCGCCCGTCAGCCACGCGCTCGGCGACGTCCTGCCCGCCAGCGCGGCCGCCGTCTCGATCATCGGGATGATCAAGATCGCCGTCTCGATGATCTGGGTCATCGTCATCAGCCTCAACCTCACGATGGGTGTGGCCTGGCACCGGTTCGCCGCGTTCTTCAACATCTTCTTCAAGCGCACCGGGACCGAGCGCCCGGCGCTCGGCGCGCTCAAGCCGATGACGGACAGCACCGGTCAGCCGCTGAACTTCGAGGAGGCGGACCCGGAGAAGGACCTCTTCGGGGTCGCCCAGGTCGAGCACTTCACCTGGAAGGGCCTGCTCGACTTCACCACCTGCACGGAGTGCGGCCGCTGCCAGTCGCAGTGCCCCGCGTGGAACACCGCCAAGCCGCTGTCGCCGAAGCTGCTCATCACGAGTCTCCGCGATCACGCGTACGCGAAGGCCCCGTATCTCCTCGCCGATGAGAGCCACCGAGACCTCGACGTCCTCGCACTCGCCCGGGCGGAGAGCGAGCGGCCGTTGATCGGCGGCGCGGACGTGAACGGCGTCATCGACCCGGACGTCCTGTGGTCCTGCACCACTTGCGGCGCCTGCGTCGAGCAGTGCCCGGTGGACATCGAGCACGTCGACCACATCGTCGACATGCGCCGCTACCAGGTCATGATCGAGTCCAGCTTCCCGGCCGAGGCCGGCGTCATGCTGCGCAACCTGGAGAACAAGGGCAACCCGTGGGGTGCCCCGCCGAACACGCGAGAGGACTGGACCAAGGGTCTGGACTTCCAGGTTCCCCGAGTCGCGGACGGCGCCGAGTTCGAGTACCTGTTCTGGGTGGGCTGCGCGGGCGCGTTCGAGGACAAGGCCAAGAAGACCACCCGCGCGGTGGCGACGCTGCTGAACGAGGCCGGCGTCCAGTTCGCCATCCTGGGCAACAACGAGACCTGCACCGGTGATCCGGCTCGCCGGATCGGCAACGAATTCGTCTACCAGATGCTCGCCCAGCAGAACGTGGAGACGCTCAAGGAAGCTGGCGTCCTGAAGATCGTGGCGACCTGCCCGCACTGCTTCAACAGCATCGGCAACGAGTACAAGCAGCTCGGCCTGGACGTCGAGGTCGTGCACCACACCGAGCTGCTGGCGCACCTGGTCAAGACCGGCAAGCTCACCCCGGTCCGCCCGGTCGACGGGGGCCTGACCTACCACGACCCGTGCTACCTCGGCCGGCACAACCGCGTCTTCACCCCGCCGCGCGAGGTGCTCGGCGCGGCCCTCGGCGACCAGCCCGTACGCGAGATGCAGCGCACCATGGAGCGCTCGTTCTGCTGCGGCGCCGGTGGTGCGCGGATGTGGATGGAGGAGCGGATCGGCAAGCGGATCAACGTGGAGCGCACCGAGGAGGCCATCGCGACCGGCGCGGCCACCATCGCGGTGGGCTGCCCGTTCTGCTCGACGATGATCACCGACGGGGTGAACACCGCGGGGGCGGGGGAGAAGGTCGAGGTCGTCGACGTCGCCACCGTCCTGCTGCGGTCGGTCAAGCCGGAGCCCACCGCGGCAGCGGCGACGGCCGAGTAGGCGGCTTGTAAGATCCACGTCATCGACGGTCTACTGCTCACGGTCCTGCTGCCACTGGTGCTCTTCGTGCTCCTGACGGCGGGCAACGCCTTCTTCGTGGCGGCGGAGTTCTCGCTGGTCACGGTGGACCGGGCGGAAATCGACGAGCTGGCCGACTCCGGCGACAAGCGCGCACGCACGGTACGCCGTGCGTTGCGCGCCCTGAGTTTCCAGCTCTCCGGGGCGCAGCTCGGCATCACGATCACCGCGCTGCTCACCGGTTACATCGCGCAGCCGGCCTTCGACGTGCTGCTGTCCGGCCTCGGTCTCGGCCCGGCGATCAACCACGCCATCGCGCTCACCCTGGCCACGCTGCTGTCGATGCTCTTCGGCGAACTCGTCCCGAAGAATGCGGCACTGGCCCGCCCGATGCCACTGGCGTTACGGACCTCCGGACCGCTGCGCGTCTTCTCGCGTACCTTCACGTGGCTCATCGCGGCCCTGAACGGCAGCGCGAACTGGCTGGTCCGCCGGTTGGGGGTCGAGCCGCAGGAGGAGCTGGCCAGCGCGCGGTCGCCGGAGGAGCTCGGCCTGCTGGCGGCGATCTCCGCGCGGGCGGGCGCGTTGCCCTCGGACACTGCGCTGGTGCTCCAGCGCACCGTGCGGTTCGGCGAGAAGCGTGCGGCCGAGGCGATGACGCCGCGAGTCGACGTGGTCGGCCTGACCGCGACCGACACGGTGGCGGATCTGATCACGACGTCGATCGAGACCGGGCACAGCCGGTTCCCGGTGTACGAGCAGACCCTCGACCAGGTCACCGGGGTGGTCGAGCTGACCGACGCGCTGGCGGTGCCGCCTCACCGACGTGCGGTGACCAGCGTCAACGCGGTCGCACGCGAGCCGGTGCTCGTGCCCGAGTCGCTCGACCTGGATGCGGTGTGGGAGGCGCTCAACGCCGCCCGGGCCGAACTGGCGATCGTGGTCGACGAGTACGGCGGCACCGACGGCGTGGTCACGCTGGAGGATCTGGTCGAGGAGATGGTCGGCGAGATCGCCGACGAACACGACACTGATTGGGTCGACGTCGAGCTGACCGCACCGGCCGACGCCCGCGAGCACCTGGTGGACGGTGTGCTGCGCGAGGACGAGCTGCGGGAGCAGACCGGCTTCCGCCTCCCGGACGGCCCCTACGAGACGCTGGCCGGCTTCCTCATGGCCCGGCTCGGGCACATCCCGAGCGTGGGCGAGACGGTACGCGAGAACGGCTGGGAGTTCACCGTCGTGGAGACCGACCGCCACCGGGTCGAGCAGGTACGCGTCGTCCGCCCGGAGTCCGACGACGAGCACGAGGACGATGCCGCGTGACCGGTATCGTGATCATGATCCTCCTGCTGCTGGGCAACGGGTTCTTCGTCGGCGCCGAGTTCGCCCTGATCGCCTCCCGGCGTACCGTGCTGGAGCCGAAGGCCGCGACCTCACGGCGTACGCGGTGGGCGCTGACGGCGATGGGGCAGATCCCGCTGATGATCGCGGGTGCGCAGCTCGGCATCCAGATCTGCTCGATCCTGCTCGGTGCGATCGCCGAACCGGCCATCGCCCACCTGCTCGAGACTCCGTTCGAGCTGGTCAACCTGCCGGAGCAGCTGGTGCATCCGGTGTCCTTCGTGATCGCCTTGGCCATCGTCGTCTACCTGCACACGGTCCTGGGCGAGATGGTCCCGAAGAACATCACGCTCGCCGGGCCGGAGGCGTCGGTGGTCTGGCTCGGCCCGCCGATGCTGCTCTTCTGCACGGTCACCAAGCCGCTGCTGCTGGTCATGAAGTGGCTGTCGCGCCGGGTCCTCAAGCTCTGGCGGATCGACGCGGTGGACTCGGTGAAGTCGGTCTTCACCGCGGAGGAGCTGGCCGGCCTGGTCACTCAGGCCCGCTCGGAAGGCCTGCTCGATCCGGAGCAGCATGCCCGGATCTCCGGCGCGCTGGCGATGCATCAGCGTACGGCGGGGGACGCGTTGCGCCCGTGGGCCGAGGTCGACCTGGTCACCGACGACACCTCGCCCGCCTCGCTCGAAGTGCTGGCCACCCGGACCGGCCGGTCCCGGTTCCCGGTCGTTCAGCGGCTCAGCCGCCGCGTCCTGGGATTCGTGCACATCAAGGACGTGATCGGCATGAGCGGCGCGGCCCGGCGTGCCCCCATCCCGCCCGACGTCATCCGGCCGCTCGCCGTGGTGCCGCCGGAGCGCAGCCTCGCCGAACTGCTGCTGGCGATGCGTCGCGAACGCCGGCACATGGTGCTGGTCAGCGACGGGCGCCGCCCGATCGGCGTGGTGACCTTGGACGACGTCCTGGCGGCGGTCTCGGGTCGCTGACCCCTCCCAGCGATCATCGAGCTCCGTTGACCGCGAGTAAACAGGCGTGAGCAGGGTGAAGTTTCCGCACTGACGCCTTGCGTACGCCGAACGCCCGCCCCTAGGGTGATGAGCTGTGCCCCACCCCCGCACTCTCTACCGTGGACTGATTACGGCCCTCGGCGTGTTGCTCATCGGCTTGGTCCCCTCGACGGTCTACGCCGCGCCCAGCGTGGCCGAGATCGAGAAGCAGATCAACGAGGCCTGGGAGAAGCTCGAGCCCGCGATCGAGCAGTACAACAAGGTCCACAACGATCTGACCAAGAACCAGAAGAAGGCTCGCGACCTTCAGAAGAAGATCGCGCCGCTCAGCCTCCAGGTGCAGGTCTCACTCGGCCAGGTCGCCGACATGGCGAGCGCCTACTACATGACCGGGCCGGCGTCGCGGCTGACCGGACTGCTGAACGCGAAGTCGCCGGATCAGTTCCTGGACCAGTTGACGACGCTGGAGCAGATCTCGCAGACCCAGCAGCAGGCGATCGCGGGGGTGGCGGCGCAGCGGGACATCTACGACGGGCAGAAGGCCCAGCTCGACCAGCTCATCGCCACGCTTGCCCAGCAGGATGCCGCGTTGGCGGCGCAGAAGAAGTCCATCCAAGCGGAGATGGATCGCCTGCAGAAGCTGCGCATCCAGGCGTACGGGTCGTCGACGGTCGGTGGCAGCCTCCGGATCGGCGTCTGCCCGCCCGTGCTGCCGGGTGGGGCCCGCGCCACCGCGGTGAAGAAGGCGTGCTCCCTCATCGGCAAGCCGTACGTGTGGGGCGCTGACGGGCCGAACTCCTACGACTGCTCGGGCTTGACCAAGGCAGCGTGGGCGGCGGCAGGCAAGAGCCTGGAGCACTACACCGGCGCCCAGTGGAACGAGTCGCACTACGTGAGCCGGGCAAACCTACAACCCGGTGACCTGGTGTTCTTCTACTCCGATCATCATCACGTCGGCATATACGTCGGTAACGGGCTCATGGTCCACGCCCCGCACAGCGGCGACTACGTGCGAATGGCGTACATATCGAATATGCCGATCAGCCCCAGCGGGACGCGTTCCGTGCTTTAACGGACAATTGTGCCGATTTTCGGCACAATTGTCCCAATGAGGGGTCTCCGTCTCAGCCTGGGCAGCGGAGCCGGCCTGCTGGCCGTTCTGCTCGCAACCGTCCCGGCTCCCGCCAGCCCGACCGCCGCCGTCCGCACCCCGGACCAGCGGCGGGCCGCCGGTGAGGCCGTCACCCTCCGGTACGCCTTCGACGCGGGCTTGGCGGATCCGATCTGGGACGCCGACCGGACTCTCCGGCTGCACCCCGTCGGGGTGATGGGCGGTGCCCTGACCGCCACGACCCGCGCCAGCACGGTGGCGGTCGGATATCCGCCGGTCTGTCCGGGTGACGAGGCCGAATGCCCGAGGGCGATCCTCGAGAGCGACCCGGGGCCGTGGCTGAATCCGGGGCAGGCCGACGTCGCGTGGGGCGCGCAGGTGTCGCTGGATCCGCAGGACACCAGTGATGGCGAGAACATCGTGCAGAAGGGCTTCTCGACCCAGGGCACCCAGTACAAACTTCAGGTGGATCACTTCGCCGGCCTGCCCAGTTGCGTCGTCGCGGGGCTGGTCTTCGGGGCTAATCGCATCTATGTCGCGCAGTGGCGTCACACCGTGGCGGACGGTGCGTGGCACCGGTTGGATTGCGTACGCCGAAGCACCGGACTGGCGTTGTTCGTAGACGGTGAATTGCGGGCGAGCACCGTGATTCCCGCGCAGTTGTCCATTGTGAACTCCGATCCGCTCCGGTTGGGCGGCAAGGGGATCGGGCCGTGGAACGACCAGTTTCACGGCATTCTGGACGACGTCTACGTCACGGTCGGGTAATTCATTGACTACACATTGAAGTGCGCGCGCGTCTCGGGTTGCGGTTTGATAACGCACGACTTTAGAGTCATCGAGGCGCAGGAAGTCGGTCGGCCATCCGGGGCGGCCCCTCGCGCCGCCGCCGAACCGCGACACCGTCGTGGACCGGGGACCCAGGTAAGTGAGGCGCGTGTCGCCTCGGGGGTGAATCCGCGTCAGCGGTAGCGCATCTTCCAGCGCGAACCCGGCAGCTAACCCGGTAGGCGGTGAGGGCGACCCGAACGTCCTCGGTGGAAGAGGAGACCCACCCACGGTGGCCAGCCAACCCACCCGCAAGAAACGTGCCCTGATCACTCTCGCGCTCTCGGTCGTCGCCACGATGGGGATGCTGCTCAGCAGCGAGGCAGTCCGGGCGGACCCGTCGGTCAGCGCGCTGGAGAAGCAGATCGACGACGCCTGGAACAAGCTCGAGCCCGTGCTGGAGCAGCACAACGACACCAAGGAAAAGCTCACCGCCGAACGCAAGCGGCTCGAGGGACTGAAGAAGCAGCTCGATCCGCTGGAGCTCGAACTGCACGTGGCCAGCGCGCGAGTCGGCGAGTTCGCCGCCTACCTGTACACCGGCGGCAACACGACCGAGCTGAACGCCCTGCTCTCGGCCAAGTCGCCGACCGATGTCACGGACCAGCTGGTGCTGCTCGACCAGTTCTCGCGCATCCAGCAGGACAAACTGTCGGATGTCATCGCCAAGCGCGACGACCTGGCGAACAAGAAGAAGCCGATCGACGACAAGATCGCCGCGCTCGCCGACGCCGAGAAGAAGCTCAACGACCAGGCCAAGCAGCTCAACAGCCAGATCAAGACGCTGCAGGATCAGGTCCAGAAGTTGTACGCGACCACCGGCGGACTCGGCGACCTGCGCCCCGCCCCGTGCCCCGCGACCTACCCGGGTGGCAAGGCCGCCACTGCGGTCAAGTACGCCTGCCGCCAAATCAGCAAGCCCTACGTCTGGGGCGCCGACGGACCCGACTCCTTCGACTGCTCGGGCCTGACGATGGCGGCGTGGAAGGCGGCCGGCATCTCGTTGCCGCACAATGCGAAGTCGCAGTGGAACTCGGTCCAGCACGTGTCACGGGCCAACCTGCGTATCGGCGACCTCGTCTTCTACTACTCCGACATCCACCACGTCGGCATGTACGTCGGCAACAACTGGATCGTGCACGCGTCCCGAGCCGGCGTACCGATCATGATGCGAAAGATCGACGCCGCACCGATCTACGGGTACGGCCGGCCCTACGGCGCCTGACGGCCGCGCTT
>JABFYB010000220.1 GCA_013361475.1 Hamadaea sp. | reverse complement strand
ACCGGCCGGTGGCGGGATCCATGCCCAACGCGTGGCGGCGGGCCGCCTCTTCCGCCGCCGATCGGGTGGGCGGCTGCTGGGCCGGTTGCTGCGGCTGGACGGGCGGCTGCGGCTGGGCCGGTGACTGCTGGGCCGGTGGCTGCTGCTGGACTGGTGGCTGGGCGGCCGCGCCGGAGCCGCTCGGCGGGGTCGTCCGCGGGCCGGGCCGGACCGGCGATCCACCCGTCGGGCCGCCCGGATTGCCGGGACCCGGGTTGCCCGGACCCTGCCCACCGGGATGAGGTCCGCTGGGCGGGCTCGGGCGACGGCGGACCGGGCCGAGGCCGAGCGCCTGACGTCGGGCGTGCTCGAACAGCTGGTAGAGGCGGGGGTTGCCGCTCGCGAGCCGGTCCAGGTCGCCGAGTTCGCTCGCCTCGGCGACCGTCAACGCGCGGGTCGTCCGCGCCTGGACCAATTCGCGGTAGCGATCGCGGATGACCTTGTTGAGGGCGTCCGGCAGCCGCATGCCGGGCGCCGACCCAGGCAGCGTCGACGACACCAACGGGGCCGCCTCGGTCAGGCCGAGGACCTCGTCGAGGCCGGGCCGCTGGACCCAGGTCCGCACCCGCCGGAACCCGCGCGCGTACGCCCGGGGGTTGACCGGGTTCAGCAGGAAGCGGATGAGCTTGCGCGGGGAGAACGCGCCGACGAAGATCGCGACGTTCGGGTTGGTCTGCATTCCGGCTCGGTCGTTGGCCTGGGTGAACGGCCCCTGCCAGCCGTCGTCGCCGCCGTGGACGTTGTCGGTGTCCCAGCCCAGCCGGTCCGGCGCGTCCATGTAGGGCGCGTACCGGTGCGAGTAGCCGACCTCCAGGACGAACGGCTGGAACTCCATCCCGGCACCCTGGAAGATCTTGCGATAGCGGTTGACGGCCTTCAGCAGACGGAACGCCGACCGGATCCGGCCGAAGCGCTTGCCATCGGTACGCGCCGCGGCCGCGTTCTCCCGGATCTCGCGCAGGTCCGACATGAGCTTGTCGTAGTCCTCGCTGCCGCTGACCGCGAGTCCCTGGCCGCCGATCCAGACGTAGAACTGCTTGACCGGGCCGATCTTGACGTCGAGGAAGGTGCCGATGAAGGCATAGGTCGTGAAGGAGTGCTTCCGATCCAGCGTCCCGGACGGCTCCGACCGGGCCACGACACCTGTGATGCCGTCGCCCAGGTTGGCCAGCGTACGCACGGTCGTCGGCCGTGTCTCGGAGTCCTTGTTGCCGAACGGCAGCGGGGTGCCGATGCCACTGCCGTCCTTGGCGCTCACCGTGACGAACGGCAGGTAGCTGAGGAAGTGCGCGATCGTGTCCATGATCGGCTGACCGGTGAGCG
This sequence comes from Hamadaea sp., assembly GCA_013361475.1. Taxonomy (GTDB): domain Bacteria; phylum Actinomycetota; class Actinomycetes; order Mycobacteriales; family Micromonosporaceae; genus Hamadaea. The sequence continues at coordinate 2,954 of JABFYB010000220.1, read as the reverse complement.
GGAACAGATAACCTGGCGGCACCCCGGTCGGCCCGTACTGGTTGTCGTGACCGTGGTTCGGGTCGCCGTTGTCCTTCCACGGGGTGAAGGTCGAGAACCGGATCGCGCCGAGCCGGTTGACCGCCCGCGTCGCCGTCGTCTTCGTGTACGCCACCCAGGCGTGACTGCCGTCGGGCAACCGCAGCCGGGAGTACGCCGTGACGTTGCTGAACGCGAACACCCGCCACGGACGCTGATAGCGCGCTTTGCCGGTGAGCAACGCCCATGGGCGGCCGCGGACGAACTTGACCGGCCACAGCACCGTCCGGGCCAGTGCGGCGGCCCGGCGACTGCGAAGGGCGTCGACGCGATCGGCGCCCATCCGGCTGATCTTGAAGCGCCGGGCGGCGATCCGCCGTTCCAGGCGGTCGGCCCGCCGCCCCGCGATGCGGCGTACGGTCGGCTGCAGCGGCTGGTGAGGCGGGGTGCTGAGCGACCCGGACGACTCCAGCCCCAGCGTCGGCAGCCGGAGGACGGTGAACACCCGCCGCCCCACCGAGCGGGTCGGCGTGGGTACGCCGATCATCGCCGGAAGCATGTTCTGCAGGGCGGGTCCGAGCCGGGCATCCAGGTTCAGGACGTTCCGCAGCCGGCCCGCGGTCGCCGGTGGCACCGCCTGAAGCAGCAGCCGCCGGCGGAGCCCGGAATGCTGCTGGCCGTCCCGGACGCCGGCCCGGTGCAGCAGGATCATCAGATTCGCCAGCACCGGCGGTCGGGTGTCGGTGACGAGCAGATCGGTCTGCCGCTCGATCTGGGCCACCAGTGCCATGTCGATCGGGCTGAGACCGTCGGTGTCGGGCCGGAGCCGCCGGGTCAGCCGGTGATCGCCCAGCAGGTCGGCCGGGCCGGTCCGGCGGTCGTGATCGGCGCGCGCGACCGTCTCCAGCGCCTGCGCCAGCGCTCCCGTCAAGTGCAGCAGAGTGTTCTCCGCCGTCATGCCTTCCGCGACCGTGACGATCACCGACCGATCGCCGGGATTGATCCGCAGGTGGGTCGCGGTGCCGGTGGGCAGCGGGTCGGCCCGGACGGTGATCGTCACCGGGCCGGTCAGCCCGTCGTGCCGCACGACGACGACGGTGTCACGACCGGTACGCCGATGGGCCGACACGGTCAGCGCCCGGCCGAGCAGGATGTCGCGGGTCCCGGTGAACAGCCGCCGGGCCAACGCCTCTCCGGTGATCGGCGAGCCGACCGACAGCAGGTCGCCGATGACCGGAGTGTCGGTCACGAGCCCCGGCCGGTGCTGGTCGAGCAGGATGTCGGTGATCAGACGACCCCGCTCGGCAGCTCTCGCGCTGCGGCGCGCCCCTTCGGCGTACGCCCGGTGGGCGGGGTCGGTCAGATCCGCGATCGCACCGCCCACATCGGACAGAAGTGTGTCGGCGTGAGCGGCGGCGGCCGGGCCGAACAACTCCGTGAGCAGCTGGTTGAGGTCCGCGCGCCGGACGGCGTGCTCCGGCTGGTCCTGGCGCAGTCCGAGACCTTCGATCAACGCGTGCGCCTCGGCCGACAGCCGCGACGTACGCGAATGCGCGGCGTTGGCGGAGGGCATCGGCCCCGCGGTGGCCAGCCCGGTGGCGACGGCGGCCAGCCGGGCAGCCTGCGCGATCGCGGCCGGCCGCTGCGACGTGGCCAGCCCCGAGGCGAACTGCCGATGCCGGCCCAGCGCCATGCCCAGGGCCTCGGCCAGGTCGAGCGGCAGTCCCGAGCGCGACATGCGACGCGGCGAGATCCGGATCGTCCAGGTCTGGCTGCCCGGCCGGGGCGGGCGTACCTCGGCGATCGCGGAACCGCCGACCGGACTCGTCTCGAGCGTGACCCGGACGGGTCCGTCGCCGTTCGGCCAGGTGAGCAGGAAGTTCGGGGAACGGCCTTCCTGCTGGACCGTCACGCCCAACGCGGTGGCCGTTTGGAACAGCGCCCGGCGGTTCGCCTGGAGCGCCCCGTACGGGGTGTGGACGTCGAGCCGGTCGAGGGGGTCCTCGACCTGCAGGCGCTCGGTCAGCAGGGTGCGTACCAGGACGCGGCGGGGCGGCGAGCCCGACATCGGCCGCCCGAAGTCGATGCGGACATCGGCGGCGACCTGCACGTCGGCGACGTACGCCACCCGGTCGGCGAGGAACCGGTGCACATGGACGGTGACCTCGACGACCCGCGTACGCCCGTCGCCGTCGGTGAACCGGCGCTGGAACAGCACATGCGCGTCGCCGCCCGCCCCGTCCCGGACGGAGACGCGGTCCGGCTCGGCGATCGTCCGCCGGACGACGTCCCGCTCGGCGTCCACTTGGTCCGTTGTGGACGGATCGGTTCCCCGGCCGCCGAGTCCGTGCAGCGTCCGACCCCACCGGGCCAGCACCGCGGCCTCCCGGGACGGCTCGGCGAAGCCCAGCGTCGGCGCGACCGAACGCAACGCGTGCTGCAGCGCGAGATCGAGGTCGCCGCCGGATCCGGCCAACCGCGGCACGATGACCGAGTCCGGGCTGCCCGTCCGGGCGCTGAGGTCGGCCAGGATGGCCGTGCGCTCGTCCTCGGCCTCGGTGCGGAAGGCCGCGTCGAACACCGCTGTGGCGGACGGCAGCACCGACTCCCGGCTCACCCCTCGCGTGGCTAGCCTGACCTGCGCGTACGACCGGACGAACAGCGCGTGGTCGACCGCCGCGAGGACGATGCCGGGCAGGTCGTTCTCCGCGATCCGCCCGCTGAGCGCCTGGTCCAGATCAGCTCGGGCGACGGCCAGCGTGGCGGCCACGAGCTGCCCGAGCTGCCGTCGCCGCTCGTCCACCCGGCGACCGCGGCCCGGCGGCAGGTCGAGGTCGCCGACCAGCCGGGCGAGCTGCCGCCCGGGCACGTCGCCGTTGGTCGCCTCGGCCGCCATCAACCGCGTGATCGTGCCGGCGGCGGCCGGATCGACGGCC
>JABFYB010000691.1 GCA_013361475.1 Hamadaea sp. | reverse complement strand
GTCAAGGAGGACGTGGTCGAGCTGGTCATGAACGTCAAGGAGCTGTCGGTCAGCTCCGAGCACGACGAGCCGGTCAGCATGTACCTGCGCAAGCAGGGCCCGGGCGACGTCACCGCCGGTGACATCCAGCCCCCGGCCGGTGTCTCGGTGCACAACCCGGATCTGAAGCTGGCGACGCTGAACAGCAAGGGCCGGCTGGACATGGAGCTGACGGTCGAGCGCGGCCGGGGCTACGTGACGGCCGCGCAGAACAAGCAGGGTGGTGCGGAGATCGGCCGGATTCCGGTCGACTCGATCTACTCGCCCGTGCTCAAGGTGACGTACCGCGTCGAGGCCACTCGCGTGGAGCAGCGGACCGACTTCGACCGCCTGATCATCGACGTCGAGACCAAGGCCTCGATCTCTCCGCGTACCGCGCTGGCGTCGGCCGGCTCGACCCTGGTCGAGCTGTTCGGGCTCTGCCGGGAGCTGGACGAGACCGCCGAGGGCATCGACATCGGCCCGTCGCCGCAGGACGCGCAGCTCGCTGCCGACCTGGCGCTGCCGATCGAGGAGCTGGACCTCACCGTTCGCTCGTACAACTGCCTCAAGCGCGAGGGGATCAACACCGTCGGTGAGCTCATCGGGCGTACCGAGGCCGACCTCCTCGATATAAGGAATTTCGGGCAGAAGTCGATCGACGAGGTCAAGATGAAGCTGGCCGGGATGGGCCTGGGCCTGAAGGACTCGGCGCCCAGCTTCGACCCGGCGAACGTCGTCGACTCCTTCGGCGACGCCGACTATGACGACGCCGACTCGGACACCGACGTCGACGACTACCGCGAGACCGAGCAGCTGTAACCCGCTGCCGCCACCACACAGGGAGCAGAACCATGCCCACGCCCACCAAGGGTCCCCGCCTCGGCGGCAGCCCCGCGCACGAGCGGCTGATGCTCGCCAACCTGGCGACTTCGCTGTTCAAGCACGGCCGGATCACCACCACGGAGACGAAGGCGAAGCGGCTCCGGCCGATCGCCGAGCGTCTGGTGACCTTCGCCAAGCGTGACGACCTGGCGGCTCGCCGCCGCGTCCGTCGCGTCATCCGCGAGAAGGACACCTTCGTGGAGCTCTTCGAGCAGATCGCGCCGCGCTACGTGAACCGGCCGGGCGGCTACACCCGCATCGTGAAGATCGGCCCGCGCCGCGGCGACGCCGCGCCGATGGCGATCATCGAGCTGGTCGAGGAGCTCGAGGTGGCCACCACCTCGAACGCGAAGACCGAGAAGCGGAAGGCCGCCAAGGCCGACGTGGTCGCGGCGCTCGCGGGGGACACCGACGAGGAGACCCCGGCCGCGGCGAAGGCCGAGGACGCCGAGGACACCGCGAACGTCTCCGACGAGGAGACCGCCGCCGAGGTCGAGGCGATCGAGGCCGAGGCCGACGAGAAGAAGTAAGCACGACCCGTCAGCGAGCCGGCATCTGTTCAGGGTGCCGGCTCGCTGCGTACCCAGTGGGGAAAGATGACCCGGATCAGGCTCGACATCTCCTACGACGGCACCGACTTCTCCGGGTGGGCCGTTCAGCCGGACCGGCGTACCGTCGCGGGGGTGCTCCTGGCCGAGCTTGATCGCATCCTCGGCGCGGGCACCGCGACCGGGCTCACGGTCGCGGGGCGTACCGATGCCGGCGTCCACGCCACCGGCCAGGTCGCGCACCTCGATCTTCCGGGCGACACCTGGTCCGCGGTGCGCGAGACCCTGGTCCGGCGCCTGGCCGGTCTACTTCCGCTCGATCTGCGGGTACGCGCGGCGCACGAAACGCCGCCGGAGTTCGACGCCCGGTTCTCGGCGCTGTACCGCCGCTACGAGTACCGCGTGACCGATGCGCCGTTCGGCGCCGAGCCGCTGCGTCGACGCGACACGTTGGCGTGGCCGCGACGGCTGGACCTCGCCCGGCTGAACGAGGCGGCCGCGGGACTCCTCGGTGAGCACGACTTCGCGGCGTACTGCCGGCGCAAGGAGAACGCCACGACGATCCGGCGGATCACCCGGCTCGACTGGCGGCGGGATCCCGACGGCATCCTGGTCGCCACCGTGCAGGCCGACGCCTTCTGCCAGAACATGGTGCGCAGCCTGATGGGCGGCCTGCTCACGACCGGTGACGGGCGGCGGGCGACGGACTGGCCCGCCACCCTCCTCACGCGTACGCAGCGAGCCGACGACGTCCCCGTCGTGCCCCCGCACGGACTGACTCTGGTCGAGGTCGGCTATCCCGAGGATGCCGCCGCGTTGGCCGAACGCGCCGACGCCACTCGCCGCATCCGCACCCGCCTCGGTTGATCATCAACGGGGTGGGGGTGTGCTGACCCGGAGGATGCGGAAGCCTTTTTGGGAGGCGCGGCGTTCGGTAGGCCAGCCCTGGTCGATCAGCCACTGCTGCAGCGAATCCCCGCCGAGGTTCTTGCCCACGACCAACCAGGCCACCCCGTCCGGAGTCAGCCGAGGCAGCCAGCGCCGCAGCAACGCGTGCAGTTCGGACTTTCCGACGTGGATCGGGGGGTTGGACCAGATCTGGTCGAAGGACACCTCGTCACCGACCTCGTCCGGCGCCGCCACGCGTACCCGCTGAGCCAGACCGAGTGTCTCGGCGTTGCGCCGGGCCAGTTCCCGGGCCCGCTCGTTGACGTCCACCGCGACCACTCGCGCGAGCGGCGCCACGGTCGCGAGCACCGCGGTGATCGGCCCGTAGCCGCAGCCGAGGTCGAGCAGGGTGCCGGTGGTGTCCGGGCCTGGCAGGTCGGCCTTGCGGAGCAGGACCGCGGTGCCGGGGTCGAGGCGGTCCGACGAGAAGACGCCGGTCGATGCGGCGAGCGTGTAGTCCTGCCCGCCGACGCTGAAGGAGACCTCACGCGGGCGCGCCGTCGAGCCGGGCGCGGGCGTGAAGTAGTGCTCGCCTGTCACGCCACATTTCACCATCACCCCGACGGGCGGGCTTGTCGGGGGCTGAAGATCGGTATTATCCACTATTCTCCCTTCCTATGGGAATGGTGCACTCGTCCGAAACATCCCCTCGGACGAGAGTCGAGACGCGCCGTGCCGCCCGCCGCACCCCTCGCTCCCATCGAGCGCCGGCCTTCAGCTTCTGGGACGCGTTCCCGACGGCCTGGTTCAAGGCGAGCCTGGCCGGGCTGGCCGCGCTCGTCCTGCTGATGGTGTGCGGTTTCGGCAGCTGGCAGATCCTGCGTGACGAGCAGACCGGTACGCGGGCGACGGCGAACGAGCCGAAGCCCACGGCGCTCCCGCGCGACATCGGTACGCGCAAAGCCGACCCCACGCCGTTGACCTCAGCGGAGGTGTTCCCCGGTCGGCAGCTGTCGATCGACCCGGCGCAACCGGCGTACCAGGTGATCGGGGCGCAGAACCAGGCCAACTGCAAGAACGCGGCCGACGGCGGGATCAGTGCTCTCCTGGCCGGGCTGGGCTGCTCCCAGGTCGTCCGGGCGACCCTGCGTTCGCCGACCCGGGAGTACCTCGTCACCGGCGGCGTCTTCAACCTGGCCAGCACCGCCGCGGCGAAGACGGCGTACGACCGGATCAAGCAGATCGTCGACGACCGGCAGGGCCGCTTCAAGGGCTACGTGCCGACGAACGCGGCGAAGCCGTTGGCGCTCTCGTCGACGCACCTCGGCTGGGACTACCGCGGGCACTTCCTCGTCTACTGCGTGATCGCCCGCGCTGACGGCAAGGACTTCGTGGAGGGCGACGCGTACGCCCAGCAGATCCTCTACGACATCATCGAGATGCACCTGCTCGGGACGGTCGTCCAGAAGCGTTCCGTCCGGCCTATCGCTTCTTGACCTTGTGCAGCCGGAACGGCTTACGCGTCTCCCGGAGAACGCTCGCCGGTCGCGGCGCGGTCGCCTCGCTGTCGTCGGCCGTCGGCACCGTCTCCCGGGCTTCCAGCGAGATGATCGTGCAGGTCTCCGCCCAGCGGGTCACGACCTCGTCGGTCGTGCCCGAGGCGTTGAGCCGCTTCTGCGCCAGCTGCGGCGCGACCGCCTCCCACTCGGTGCCGTTCGAGTGGATCTCCGTGACGGTCGCGTCGAACGCCACGATCCGGCCGCCGTGGTCGCCGCGCAGGCTGACCGTCGCCGGGGCGTCGGCGGCCAACGCGTCGGCGAGACCAGGCAGGTCCTGCTCGCCGGGGCCGGCGACGACGTAGAGCTTGCCTTCCAGCGGAAGACACCAGACCGCGTACGCCGGACCGCCGAACGCCACCCAGGCGATCGCGGCCTTCTTCGACGCCTCCTCCACGAGCGGATTCATGCGCCCATCCTA
>JABFYB010000780.1 GCA_013361475.1 Hamadaea sp. | reverse complement strand
GCGAGCTGCCGCCCGGGCACGTCGCCGTTGGTCGCCTCGGCCGCCATCAACCGCGTGATCGTGCCGGCGGCGGCCGGATCGACGGCCACCGCCGCCAGCAGCACCCGCATGACCCGGTCCGCGTCGGACCGGCCTCGCTGAACCAGGCGTACCGCCGCGGCCACGTCGCCCGCCTCGCCCGTCAGGCCCAGGGGACGGTTCGCCGTCAGGACGTGCGCGACGTCCGCGGTTCCGACATAGCTGTACGCCTGGAGCACATCCAGGAACATGTCCTGCGCGTCGGAGTGATCGGATCGGAAATCCGCCCCGCCCAGCAGAATCCGGCCCACCTCCCGGGCTACTCGGACGCGGGCCTCCGGCGAGGCGACGTCCAGATCGTGCGCGATCGCCAACCGGAACGTCCGGGTGCCGGCGTTCCAGTCGAGGCGCACCTGCTGACCGGGCGGGAGAACGGCGTACTCGACCCGCACAGTGCGCGTCGTGTGCTCGTTGAAGGTGATCCGGACGTCATCGCCGGAGATCGTCGCCGTGGTCGCGTGCTCGAACCGGAAGTCGCCGCCGACCAGCTGCGTCACGAGGGTCGCCGCCTCCTGGTCGGTGCGGCCGGCGTACGCGGGAGCGGGGTCGATCGCGAAGATCGTGGCGAGCGCGATCCGGCGGGCGGCGGTGTCGCCCGGGTCCCCGGTGAGCGCCGCCGCCAGATCGTTCGGCGTCTCCGTCGCGCGCACGTACGCCGCCCGCCACTCCGGCTCCTGCATCAGCGTCACGAACGCGTCGATGTCCGGTGTGGACCCCGTGGTCATCCGGGCCAGCCGGTTCCACCGTCGCTGGGTGCCGCCCGGCCTGAGCCCCATCTCGTCCAGCCGCCGTTCGAGGTCGTCGAGGACGGCGGTCGATGGCGTACCGGTGGCGGACAGGAGGGTGTCGATACGGCTGGTGAGATCGGCCGCACCCGGGGCGTTCGGCCGTCCGGCGACCAGGGCGTGCTTCAGCCGGTTGCCACTGGTCGGCGCACCGGCCGGCGGCTGAATCGGCGTACCCGTCCGGTCGAAGATCATCGAGTAGATCTGCGCGTCGGGGTCGATCGGCGGCCGGTTGAGATCACCTGCCGTGCTGCCGTGGTCGGCGTAATAGAAGACGACTTTGGTCTGCCCGGGATTCGCCGGATCCGGCTCCCGCCGGGCGAAGACGGCGTACGCGTGCGCGGCGGTGCGGTCCCGGGGGTCGGCGGCGAGGACGAACGCCAGCGGACCGGCCTCGGCGTCGGCGCCCAGCGCCTCCCGGAGCTGATCCTCCACCTGGGACAGTCCCGGTACGCCACTCGGGTGCGCCTGGAACTGCCGTCCGGCCCACGTCTCGACGAGGCGGGCGAGGAAGCCTTTGCCGGTGAGGTTCGACGCGGCGACGGTCGGGCGGCCGAAGTACGTGTGATACACGCTCGACAGCCAGAGCAGGCAGTTGTCGGCCCGGCCCGGGACGGTCAGGCCGCCGTCGTTGGACGCGTTGATCCAGGTCCCGGCCGGATGCGGATGCACCGGCGCGGCTTCGCCGGGGCGTACCCCTAGGCTCTGCAGCAGGCGCTGGTCGTCGACCTGGCTGCCGGGTGCGGCCTGTCCGTTCGCGATCAGGGCCGCCGCCGGATCGGCGCCCATCGTCTGCGCCGTCGTGCCGGGCGCCGTCGTGCTGGACGGTGTCGTGCTGGACGGTGCGGTGCTGCCGGGATTGGCGCCGGTCGTGGCGGGGCCGGCGACCGGTGGTGTGGCCGCCGTGCCGGGCGTGACCGGGGGTGTGCCCTGCGGGCCGGGACTGACCGGCTGACCGCCCGTGGGACCCGCCGGGCCGGCTGGTCCCGTGGGTCCGGCCGGGCCGCTGCCGGGCGGCTGCTGCCGCCGGACGGCTTCGAACGACGCGGCGAGGGTCGGGTCCTGCGTCGCCTGGGTTTCGAGGCTCCGCAACTCGGTGGTCTCGGCGACGGTCAGCGAGCCGGTGGCCTGCCGGGCGAGCAGGTCCGCGTATCGCTGAGTGAGCGCCGTGGTGACGTCCGTGCGGGTGTCGGGCGCGGCGGCGATGGCCGGTGTCCGGGTGGCCGGCAGCGCCGGGCGGGCGGCGTCCAGGCCGAGCGTCTCGGTGAGGCTGGGCCGGCGGAACCAGCTGCGGACGAACCGCCCCGTGCCGTGCAGCACCGACCGCGGGTTGAAGTTGCCGAAGTAGACGGCGATGTTGGGGTTGGTCTGCCAGCCGGACCGGTCGTTGGCCTGAGTGAACGGGTCGTGGAAGTCGTCGGCGTGCTCGACCTGCGGAGTCTTGGGGTTGTCGTGCGTGTCGGACACGTCGTGGCCGGTGATGCTGGGCGCGGTGAGCCACGGCGTGTACCGGTGGCCGTAGCCGATCTCGACGACGAACGGCTGGAACTCCGCACCGTCGGTGGAGAAGATCCGGCGATACTCGTTCAGCAGGCGGGCGAACGCCTTGGCGGCCCGCAGCTTGTGCCCGGCGGCGATGTGCCGCCGCCACGACTCGATGAACGGCTTCAACCGTTCCAGCAGTTGCTGGTAGTCCTCACTGCCGGTGACGGCGAAGCCCTGCCCGCCGATCCAGACGTAGAACTGCCGGACGGGACCGATCGACACGTCGATGAACGTGCCGGTGAAGATGTACGCGGTCGAGCTGTGGGTCTGCCGGAGTTCCGGGGCCGGATCAGTCTCGCCGACCATCCCGACGACGCCGGTGACGCCATCACCGAGGCGGGCGACCGCGCGGATGGTGGTCGGCCGCGTCTCGGAGTCCTTGTTGCCGAACGGGAACGGGGTGCCGATGCCGCTGCCGTTCTTGGCGCTGGCCGTGAAAACCGGCAGGTTGTGGATGATCGTCGCGATCACGTCGAGCCAGTGACTGCCGGTGAAGATGAACGGGATCCGCGGCGGCGGGATGTTCGGCCCATGCTCGGGCAGCTTCTCCGGGTCCCGGTTGTCCGCCCACGGGGTGAAGGTGGAGAACCGGATCGCGCCCAGCCGGTTCACCCCACGGCTGCCCGAGGTCTGGACGTACGGCACCCATCGGTGGCTGCCGTCGGGCAACTGCACTCGGGCGATCCCGGACTTGGTGCCGAGGCTGACGAGCCGCCACGGCCGTTGATATCGGAACTTCCCGGTGAGCAGGGACCAGCCCCGGGCCAGCGCGTACTTCGGCGTCCAGAGAGCCGTTCGCAAGGCGTCTCTGCGCAGCCGGGTCTCCGCGTTGGCGATCGCGTCCGCGCCGATCCGGCTGATCTTGAACCGCCGCGCGGCGATGTGCCGTTCCAAGCGATTCGCGTGGCGTCCGGCGATGCGGCGTACGGTCGGATGCAGCGGCTGGTGAGGTGGGGTGCTGAGCGACCCCGTCGAATCGACGCCGACCGGCAGATGCACCGTGAACCGCCGTCGGCCGACCGATCGGGTCACCGACGGGGACTCCAAGGTCGGCGGCAAGCCCGCCTCGATCGCCCGGGCCAGCGCCCCGGTCACGCTCAGGAGGTTGGTCACCTGCTCGGCAACGGTGTCCGGCAGCAGCTGGGCGAGGACGGCCCGGCGGAGCTGGGCGTGCCGCTGACCGTCGCGGACACCCGCCCGATGCAGCAACACCATCAGATTTCGCAGTTCGAGTGGATCCCGCCGGGTCGCCAGATCCTCCGCCAAGTGCTGGATCTGCGCAGCCAGTGCGACGTCGGACGGACTGGCCCCGTACACGTCGTTGTGCATACCGCGGTTCAGCGGATGGTCGCCGAGGACGTCGGCGGGAATGATCGGCCGACGGCGGATCTTCGCGTTCTCGCGGCTCTGCGCACGAATCCGCTGACGCGCCTCGCGAGTCTGGCCGGGGAGCCGGCGCGGGTCGGCCGGCATCGTCCGCCGTTCGTCGACCCGTCCGATCGTCTCCAGCGACCGGGTCAGTTCCCCGACGAGGTGGATCGTGGCGGCGTCGGCGGTCAGCCCCTCGGCGAGGAAGACGGTGACAGTGCGGCCGGTGAGGTCGATCCGGGTGTCGGCGGCGACGCCCGTGGGCAGTGTCGCGACGTCGACCCGAACCGTGACCGGCCCACCGGCGAGTCCATCATGGACGACCGTGGTCGTGTTCACGTCGCCGTCGCGCCGGATGCCGAGCTGGGTGAGCCCGCGCTCGGCCACGATGCCGGGCAGAGCCGTCGCGACGTGGTCGGCGAGATCCGTACCGGTCAAGGCGGGCCCCCGGGTGCGGAGGTCACCGAGGACGGCGGTCTGCGACGCCATCCCAGGCTGCTGCTGACCCAGCAGGATGTCGGTGACGGTCCGTCCGACGCCGCGCAC
>JABFYB010000008.1 GCA_013361475.1 Hamadaea sp. | reverse complement strand
GGTCCGGAAACGTGCGCTTGACACGTGCGTCATCGTAGGAATAATGGGAGCGCTCCCACATACGTCCTTCGATATGGGGTGACTCCATGAAACGGTGGTCCACCATCGTCGCCGCTGCCGCGGCGGCGGTGACCAGCCTCGCGGCCGGTGTGATGCTGCCCAGCGTCGCGCAGGCGGCGGCGGGTTGCACGGTCGCGTACACCAACACGAACGCCTGGCAGTCGTCGTCGACCTCGGGCGGGTTCACCACCACCCTGTCCATCACCAATCTCGGCGATCCGATCTCGCATTGGACGCTGACCTTCACCATGCCGAGTGGGCATACGCGGACGAGTGGCTGGAACGCGACCTTCACCGGCACCACTGCGATCACCGCGACCGACATCGGCTGGAACGGAGTGATCGGCACCAACCAGACCAACGCCAGCGTCGGCCTGCAAGGGAACTGGACCCGCACGACCGCCGGTACGACACCGCCGAGCCCGTTCCCGCAGCCGACCGACTTCGCCCTCAACGGTGTCGCTTGCACCGGCGCCACGACGTCACCCAGTCCGTCGACCTCGTCCCCGAGCACGAACCAGGGACCGAGCGCGACCTTGACCAGTCCGACTGCGGGTCAGACGTTCGCCGCCCCGGCGACGGTGAACTTCGCCGCGACGGCGAGCGACACGGACGGCTCGGTCGCCCGGGTCGACTTCCTCAACGGCTCCACGGTGATCGGCTCGGACACCACGTCCCCCTACGCGTACTCGTGGACCAACGTGGCGGCCGGGACCTATTCGGTCAGCGCCCGGGCGGTGGACAACCTCGGGGCGACCACCACCACGACGCCGGTCTCGATCACGGTGACCGGCACGACGGGCACGGCCGCCCCGGCGCTGCACGTCTCCGGGAACAAGATCGTGACCGCGAGCGGCGCGACCTACCGGCTGCTCGGGGTGAACCGGGCCAGCGCCGAGTTCGCCTGCGTGCAGGGCAAGGGCATGTGGGACAGCGCCACTCCGGACCAGGCCAGCGTGGACGCGATGAAGGCGTGGAACATCCACGCCGTTCGCATCCCGCTGAACGAGGACTGCTGGCTGGGCACCTTCGGCACGCCGAGCGGCTCGACCTATCAGGCCGCGGTGAAGGCGTACGCCGATCTGCTGGTCGCCAACGGCATCACCCCGATCGTCGAGATGCACTGGAACCACGGCGCCTACACAGGCACCTCGTCGGCCTGCTCGGACGTCAACGCCACCTGCCAGAAGCCGATGCCGGACGCCCAGTACGCGCCGACTTTCTGGACCCAGCTGGCGACGATGTTCAAGGGCAACAACGCGGTCGTCTTCGACCTGTTCAACGAGCCCTACCCGGACGCCGCGAACAACTGGAGCAACGCCACCGCCGCCTGGACCTGTCTGCGCGACGGCGGCACCTGCACCGGCATCTCCTACCAGGTCGCGGGCATGCAGAGCCTGGTCAACGCGGTCCGCGCCACCGGCGCCACCAACGTCCTCATGGTGGCCGGGCTGACCTGGACCAACGACCTGACCCAGTGGCTGGCGTACAAGCCGACCGATCCGGCCGGCAACATCGTCGCCTCCTGGCACTCGTACAACTTCAACGCCTGTGTCACGACGTCCTGCTGGGACAGCCAGATCGGCACGGTCGCGGCGCAGGTGCCGGTGGTCGCGGGTGAGATCGGCCAGAACACCTGCGCCCACGACTACATCGACCAGGTGATGGCATGGGCGGACGCGCACGGCGTCAGCTACCTCGCCTGGACGTGGAACCCGTGGGGCTGCAGCTCGGGCAACGTGCTCATCACCGACTACAGCGGCACGGCGACCGCGACGTTCGGCGAGGGCTTCAAGGCCCACCTGCTCACCCAGAACCCGTAGGTCCGTGGGCCGAGGGTCCGCGTGACCCTCGGCCTCCTCAAATGGTACGCACAGCGCAGCGCCCTCCTAGAGTGACATTTCGGGCAGACGTTTCCGCCGGTCGCCGCCGCGCCAGGGTTAAGTGGTGGGCAATTTGGGCATACCATGTCGCTGATGTCCACGGAGTTCACGCTCGGCGTGCTCTCGCCGTTTCTCGGCGGGTGGTACTTCGGCGGCATCATGACGGGGATCGCCCGGGCGGGCCGGGAACTCGGCGCCAACGTCCTCGCGATGCAGACGACGGACGCGGGCACCGAGCAGACCGAGATCGAACGGCCGCCCGACCTGAGGCACCTCGTCGGCGCCGAACAACTCTCCGGCGTGGTGGTGATCCTCCGAGCGGCGGGGTCGGCGTACCTCAAGAGCGTGCAGCAGTCCGGGCGGCCGGTCGTCGTCATCGGCCACGAGGTCAGCGACGTGGACTGCCCGGTCATCGTGCCGGACAACCGGGCCGGCGTACGCGACGCCGTGGCGCACCTCGTCGAGCACGGGCATCGCCGGATCGCCTTCGCCGGCTACCTCGGGGCGACCGACGTCCAGGAGCGGCTGGACGCGTACCGGGAGGCGCTGGTCGCGCACGGCATCGCGGCCGATCCCGACCTGGTCTTCGCCGCCGACGACAACCACGAAGGCGGTGGCGAGGCGGCCGGCCGGCGGCTGGTGGCGGCGGGAATCCCGTCGACGGCGCTCGTCGCGGGCACGGACGCGAACGCCGTCGGAATCATGACCGTGCTGCAGGGTCAGGGCCTGGTCCTGCCCCGTGACCAGGCGATCATCGGCTTCGACGACCAGCGTGTGGCGGCGTACGCCGATCCCCCGCTGACCACCGTGCGGCAACCGGTGCAGTTGCTCGGCCGGACGGCCGTCGCCGAACTGGCCCGGCTCCTGCACGGGGTGGGCGAGCCGATCGCCCATCACTACGTGCCGACGGCCCTGGTGGTACGCGAGTCCTGCGGCTGCGTACCGGGGCCGGCTTCGGCGACGGCGGCCGAGCAGTTGCGGGCGGCGGTGGCGCCGGTCGCTCCCGAACTCCCGGCCCCGGCCGTCGACCACGACGTGACCACGGTCGCCGACGCGATCGGGCACGAACCGGTGCCGGGGCTGTCGGCGGCGGTGCAGCGCCTGGCGCAGGCCAGCGGCCGCTCCGAGATCCTCATGGACATGGTCACCACGGTGTCCGAACAGGACACTCCGGCCGGGCCGCTGATGCGGGCGATGATGCAGGCGCACGGCCGGGCGCTGTTCCACGACAACGTCTACCTGCAGAAGACGCTGAGCCAGCAGTACGAGGTGAGCACCGAACTACTGCGGGGGCACCGGGACGATCCCCGTGGGCTCGGCTGGCTGGCGCGTACGCCCGCGGTGGCGGGCTGCCTCGGGCTGTGGACCGGGGACGGCACGACGCTGGAGGTCGCCGGGGCGTACCGGCACGGCGGGACGCCGCCGGAGCTGCCGGCTCGGCTGCCCGTGACGGCGTTTCCTCCGGCGTACCTGACGGAGGTGGCGGCCGAGGTCGCCGAAGGCATCGTCTGCGTCGTCCCGGTGAAGGTCGACGCCAGCGACTGGGGCCTGCTGGCCGTCGTCGACACGGCGGTACGCGCGGTCGAGACCGGACGGGAGCCGGTCAACCACTGGGCGGCGCTGCTCGCCCACACCTTGGATTACGACCGGATGGTTCGCGACCTGCGCCTGGGCAAGGAACAGCTGCGGGCGGCGGCGCTCTACGACGGGCTGACCGGGCTGCCGAACCGGACGCTGTTCCTCGATCGGCTCCGGCAGGCCGTCCGGCAGCGTCGGCGGATTCCCGGCCGCCGCTTCGCGGTGCTGTTCCTCGACGTGGACGGGTTCAAGGTCGTCAACGACAGCCTCGGGCACGCGGCCGGGGACGGGCTGCTGATCGAGGTGGCCGCCCGGATCAACGAGAACCTGCGCGCGACCGACACCGCGGCCCGGTTCGGCGGCGACGAGTTCTTGATCCTGCTCGACGACATCGCGCAGAACTCGGACGCCAACGACGTCGCCCAGCGGCTCCAGGCGAGCCTGGCCGAGCCGTTCCACGTGCAGGGCCACGACGTCGTGGTGACCGCGAGCATCGGAGTCACCTTCGGCGACTCGTCCGCGGCGACGGCCGAGGATCTGGTCCGCGACGCCGACATCGCCATGTATACGGCCAAGTCCCGGATGAAGGGCTCGCAGGCGGTCTTCGACGACTCGATGCGTACGCGGGCGGTGCGGCGTCTGCAGGTCGAGTCGGAGCTGCGCCGGGCGCTGGACCGGCAGGAGATCCGGACCTTCGTGCAGCCGATCGTGCACCTGCCGACCGGCCGGATCGACGGGTTCGAGGCGCTGGCCCGGTGGGAGCATCCGACGCGCGGCCTGCTCGACCCGATCGACTTCCTGCCGATCGCCGAGGAGACCGGCCTGGTCATCGGCATCGGGCAGCAGATCCTCGCGGACTCGTGCCGCCGGCTCGCCGCGTGGCGAGCGGCGTCGGGCCGGGATCTGCGGATCAGCGTGAACGTCTCACATCGCCAACTGTGGACCCGGACGCTGATCGGCACACTGACCAAGTGTCTGGGCGAGACCGGATGCGAGGGGCGCTGGCTGGCGCTGGAGTTGACCGAGAGCGTCGTGATGCGGGATCCCGCCCAGGCGCGGACCTTCCTGGAGGAGATCCACGCGCTGGGCTGCGAGCTGTACATCGACGACTTCGGCACGGGCTACTCGTCGCTGGAGGCGCTGCACCGGTTGCCCATCGACGCGCTGAAGATCGACAAGTCGTTCGTGTCCCGGCTCGGTCACGACACGAAGAGCGGCGACCTCGTCGATTCGATCATCCTCATGGGACACAAGCTCGGTCTGCGGCTCATCGCCGAGGGCGTGGAGACCGCCGAGCAGCGCGACCACCTGGTCCGGTTGGGCTGCGGCTACGGGCAGGGGCACTTGTTCGCCGAACCGGTCCCCGCCGACGAGGCCGAGGACCGGTTCCTGCTGAACTGGCAGACGCCTACTTGATCAGTTTCCAGGGGCCGCTGGCGGCTCCGGGTGCCTGGTTGCGGTTCCACCATTGGGCCTCATAGACGTGGCCTTCATAGCCGACCCGGTCCCCGGCGGTGTAGACGGTGGTCGGCGTCCAGGCGGCCGGGCTGTTGTCCGGCGGGGTCGGGGCCACCTCGGCCCACGCCCCGTTCGGGCTGCCCGGCTGCTGGTTACGCGTCCACCACAGCGCCTTGTAGGTCTTGCCGCCGAAGACCGCGACGTCACCGGCGGTGAAGATGCGTGACGGCGTCCAGACGGTCGCGCCATCCTCGGTCATCGCCAGTTCCTGCCATGCGCCGTTCGGGTCGCCCGGCTTGGCGTTCTTCGAGTTCCACGCGGCGAGGTACGCCTTACCGCCGTAAGAGACCTTGGCGTTCGCCTTGTACAGCGTGGTCGCGTTCCACGCCGGCGGCAGGTTCACCGTCACCGTGACCGGGGTCTGCACCGACTCGAGCTGGTCGTTGCCCGAGTAGGACACCGTCAGCTCGTGCGTACCGGCGGACAGGCCGACCGGCAGCGGGAACGTCAGGGTGTCGCCGGTCAGCGCCGCCGAACCGCGTACCTTGTCGCCTTCCCGCAGCTCGACCGTGCCCGTCACCGGTACGCCGTCGGCGGCCGGCTCGACCGTCACCTTCGCGGCGGTCCCCCAGTCCACCGCAGTGGTGGTGGCGGTCAGCGTCGGCCGGCCCTTCGGCGTACGGAACACGGCCGGCGGAGCGACCGCGACACCGCCGTCGGCACTCTCGGCGGTGACGATCCAGCCGTACGAGGTGGCCGGGGCCAGCCCGGTCCACGTCACCGACGCGGTGGCGTTCGCGGTGACCTGGTCGGTCCCGATCGTCCCGGACGGCACGTACGCCGCCAGGGAGTCGGTCGAGAACGACGTCTTGCGGGTGGTGAGGTCGACCGGCAGGGTCAGGTTGTCCTCCGAGCCGTTGTATCGCGGCTTGGTCTGGCTGCCGTCCTGCCGGATGTCGTACTCGGTCGCCCCGAAGTTGTTCAGGAACGGCGAGTACGTGTCGATGTGCAGCTCGGCCCGCGCGACGTCGAACTGGAGCAGGCGCAGGAAGCTCGCGCCGAACTGCAGCCGGTCGGTCGCCTTGTGGTCGATCGTGCCGTCGCCGTTGACGTCGATGTCGCCGTTGGCGTCGATCTTGCCGGGCCACAGCTCACCGGCCGAGACCGTGTAGAACTGGTAGTCCGCCAGCAGCTCCACCACGTCGTGGGTGACGGTGACGCCGACCTTCGTCTTCAGGTTGGTGCCGACGCCGTGCTCGTGCCCGGCGAGGACCAGGAAGACGTTGGGGTTGGCCTCGACGACCGTCTTGTACAGCGGCGAGCCGTCCGGCGCGGAGAAGTCCGCGCCCCGCCCGTCGGGGTTGGTCGACGGCCGCAGGTAGTCGTGGGAGAGCAGGATCCCGTTGCGGTCCTGGTACCGCTTGAAGATCGAGTCCGCCCACTTGGCCTCCTGTGGCGTCACGCCGTAGGAGAGCCCGACCGCGACGAAGTCGAGGCCGCCCGCCGAGAACAGGAGGTAGTTGTTCTGGTTGTCCTTGCCCGGGGTGACCGTCCCGTCGGGGTTGGTCACCTCGTCCCAGGCGTGGTACTCGGAGCCGGCCGGCCAGCCCTGCGCCACCTGGTAGTAGCGGCTCGCACCGAACGTCTTGCTGAACCGCGAGTCCGGTCCGGTCTCGGCGCCCAGCTGGTTGTCGTGGTTTCCGGCGATGACCTGGTTCACCAGGCCGTTGCTGTCGAGGATGCCCTGGAAGCCGGAGGCGACCTGGAGTTCCCGGTTGACCTGCTCGTCGAGGCCCGGCCGCAGGAGCGAGCCGTCCGGCTTCCTGGCCAGCGGGTCGTAGTAGTCGTTCTCGATCACGTCGCCGGTGTGCGCGACGTACGCGATCTTGCGGCCGGCCGCGTTGTCGGCGATCCACTGCGTCTCCGACCGGTACGCCGCCTGCCAGATCGCCTGTTCCTCCGCCGTCTCCAGATCGGTCGGCTCGGCCGTGCCGTCGAAGTCGTCGTAGGTGCCGCCGGCGGCGCCCTCGGTCAGGTACTGCGTGTCGGTGTAGTGCGCGATCGCGAAGTCGTACGTGCTCGGGTCCTCGAACTTGTCTTTGTCGTTCTGCGCCGTCGAGTCGTGCGGCGACAGGTCGTCGGCGAACGGGTCCTCGCCGGTGACCAGGACGTGCACGGCCGAGCCGTCGCGGAACTCCGCGCCGAGCTGGGCGGCGAGCACGGTCGGCCGGCCGGCCTGGCCCCGCGCGCTGGTGAGCACCACCCACTTCTGGGCCGACGGCTGCCATACGCGCAGCGCCACCACCCGGGCCGGGTCGATGGTTCCCTCCCAGCGCAGGACCGGGGCCGCGGCGCTGCCGACGGCCAGGTCGTACCGCTGGAAGACGACGTCCCGGCCGGACGGCGTGTCGATGCTCCGCCCGTCGAGCGGCTTGAGCGACTGCACCTCGACGGTGGCGTCGTGTGCGACGTCGAGAGTGGTCGGCACCGCCGAGGCGGTGCCCTGGTAACCCGCGGTGGGCAGGACGACGTCGGCCTTGCTGAAGGTGGCCGTCAGGGCGGTGCCGTCGGCTCCCGGCGTCTTCCCCGTCAGCGTCGCCACCGGAGTGTTCCCGCCGGTGACGGTCGCGGTCAGGTCAGTGGGGACGTCCGGGATGGCGGCGCTGCTGAAATGGATCTCGCGGGTGGCCCGGTTGCCGAGCGTGTCCGTCGCGGTGACGGCGATCGTGTGCGCCCCCGCCGGCAGGCCGTGGCCGATCTGGGTGCCCTCGGCCACCACCGCGCCGTCGAGCTTGATCACCGGTACGCCGACGATGCCGGACGCATCCTTGACCCTGACGGTCAGCGCCACCGTCGCGGTCAGCCGCTGTCCCTCGGTCGGAGTGCTGCTCTCGATCTCCGGCGCGGTGTTGTCCACAGTGAACTGCCGGGTCGCGGTCTTACCGCCGGCCACCGCCTTGATCTGGTGGGCACCGTCGGCGAGCGACGCGGTGTTCACGTCCGCCCGCCGGCCCAGTGCGGTGGGCGTACCGCCGACGTCGGTGGTGACCTCGAACAGGATCGTCTTGTCGAGGACGTAGTTGTTGTTGCTGCGGCAGGAGCCGTCGCCGACCCAGACGGTCACCGGGCTGCCGGTGGGATAGGTGGACGAGCCGACGGTCACGGTCGTTCCGGCGACCTGCCGGGTCAGCAGGGACGCCTTCGCACCGGCCGGAGCCAGCTCGAAGTC
This sequence comes from Hamadaea sp., assembly GCA_013361475.1. Taxonomy (GTDB): domain Bacteria; phylum Actinomycetota; class Actinomycetes; order Mycobacteriales; family Micromonosporaceae; genus Hamadaea. The sequence goes on along the minus strand of JABFYB010000008.1, from coordinate 9,392 downwards.
ACGCAAGGTGTAGTCGTCGAAGTTGTCGCAACCGCCGTTGGCGCTGCCGTGGTCGCTGCCCGCGACGAATTCGACGACGTTGACGCCGGGCGTCAGCCACTCGTTCGGGAAGGCCAGGTCGGCGGTCTCCTTCTCCCAGACGCCCATCGCCAGCGGGATGCCGTTGATCAGGATCTGGTTGTCGAAGCCGCTGTCGGCGCCGTTGCCGCCGATGAACATCCGCAGGTGGGCATTGCCCGCGCCCAGCGTCTCGACGACGGTGGTGGTCGGTGCGCCGGTGATGCCGAAGTGGAACTCGGCCTCCTTGTTCGCGCCGCAGGTTCCGTCGCCGAGGGCCAGCGAGTCCGTCGTCGCCTCGGCCTTGGTCACCGTGCCGTTCGTCGCGGTCGTCACGATGTACGCCGTCCCGGCGGTGACCGTGCCCGCGCCGGTCAGCGCGAGCGCGGCCGAGCCGCGGGTCAGCTTGAAGTCGTCGTGGTTGGCGCAGGTCGCGCCGTTCAGGGTGCCGTTGTAGTCGCCGGTCTTCACCTGGATGACGTTGTCGCCCAGGTGCAGGAACCGGTGCGGGAACTTCAGCGCGACGAATTCGGCGCCGGTCACGCCGTAGTCGCCGCCGAGGTCGACCCGGTTGCCGTTGACCAGCAGGTAGTTGTGGTACTTCGCCTCGACCGAGTTGCCCGCCTCGACGGTCAACCCGAGGACGGCCGTCCCGGTCGCGAGGGACTCGGCGTTCTCGGCCGCCGAACCGTCGATCTCCAGTGACGAGACCGTTCCGTCGGTTCCGGTCGGCAGAGCGGCGATGACCGGCTGCGTCCCGCGTACGCGGGAGCCGTCGGCCGGGGTGACGTCGGCCGCACCGGCCGGTGCGTTGTTGACCGCCACCTTCACCGACGTGCTGGCGCCGGAGACCGTCGTGGCGGTGACAGTGTGCTCTCCGTTGGCCAGGGTGGTGGTGTCGAGGTCCGCGCTCAGCCCGGCTGTGCTGCCGATCTCGCCGGAGACGACGAAGGTCAGGTCCTGGGTGAGCAGGTGCGGAGAGCTGCCGCAGGTGCCGTCGCCGAAGGTGTAGCTGAAGGCGTTCTGCTCCCCGTCGGCGACCACGCCGATCAGACTCAGCCCGATGCTGGTCAGCGGGAAGTCGTCGTAGTTCGGGCAGCGGCCGCCCTCGCCGTACGGGAGGACTTCGTAACCGACCGCGGCGGTGTTGGTGGAGTCCACCCAGTTCGCTCCGGCGTGGACGGTGATCGTGTTGACCCCCGTACGCAGCCAGTCGCCGGGGAAGTCGAGCGCGGCGCTCCGCCCACCGGGGATGTCCGGGAAGTAGACCCGGTCGCCCTCGGCGGTACGGCCGTTGACGGTGATGTAGTTGTGGTACCGCGCCTCGGTTCCGTTGCCGCCCATGGCGAAGGCGAGGTGCGCGGTGCCGGCCGTCTTCGCGGTGTCCACAGTGACACCGTCGACCTTCAGCGCCGCGACCGAGTCGTTCTCGGTCGTCGGCCCGGCGTTCAGCTTGACGGTGCCTTCCAGGGTCTGCCCGTCACGCAGGTTGACGGTCGGCGGGGTGCCGGCCGCGACGTCCTGCGCGCCGGCGGAGACGGGGACGGTGGCCCCGAATCCGGCGACGAGCACGGCCGCCAGCACGACCCGGAGGACACGAGGTCCCCGCCGGGCCGTACGCAGTCGGTGCGACATGGTGAAGCGTCTCCTTAGGTGACGGTGGTGAGATTGATCGCCGCGAGGACGGTGATGCCGACGCCGAGCACCGTGATGCCGGCGGCGGCCGCAATGGGGGCCACCCGGGTGACCAGGCGGAGCAGGGACTGCGTACGCGCGCCGCGGCGCACGATCGAGCTGCCCGCGACGGCGAGCGCGCCGACGCCGAACAGCACGACGGCCATGCCGAGCCCGAAGGCCATGACCAGGAGCAGGGCGAACCCGGCCCGGCCGAGGAACAGTCCGGTCACCAGCACCAGGAAGGCGGCCGGTGACGGGGTGAGTCCGCCGGACACGCCCAACAGGACCAAGCCCGGCCGGCTGTGCTCATGCGGATGCGGATGCGGATGATCGTGCGGGTGCGGGTGGTCGTGGTGGTGCCCGTGCAGCCGCCGCCGGATCAGCCAGATCCCGGTGCCGACGACCAGCACTCCGGCGAGCAGCTGCAGCCAGGTCGTCAGCTGTCGCATCGGCAGGACGTCCGACAGCGACAGGAACGTCCAGGCCAGCCCGATGACCAGCACCGACACCGTGTGCATCACGGCCACTGAGCCACCGAGCCAGGCGGCGTCCCGCAGGCGCGCCCGCGATCCGACGAGGTACGCCGCCGCCAGGCTCTTGCCGTGCCCGGGAGTGACCGCATGCCCGGCCCCGGCGGCGAACGCGAGGGCGAAGGCCACCGGCGGCACTCCGGGCGACCGCAGGAACTCCTGCAACTGGTCGGCGGCGGTCACCGGGCGACCCGTTTCGTGCGCTGCTTTCGGCGTACCAGGAGGAAAAGCAGGACCACGACGAGCAGCGAGCCGCCGACGGCCAGGCCGATCTGCGCGGCGGCCGAGCGCCGGGTGTCGTGCGCGGACGCCGAGCCGAGGACCCAGTCGTGGGTGTCCTTGCCCGCGGCATAGACCGCGCGCTCGCCGTTCGGCCCGGTCGCGAGCGTCTGGTACGCGGAGTTGAGGTCGGTCAGCGTGCGCACCACGACGGTGACCGTGCCGACGGCGGCCGGACAGTCGAAGTCGAGGGTGACCCCGGACTTGGCCAGGTCGGCCGGCGGTCGCACGGTCCCGGCGCAGGTCTCGCCGTCGCTGGCCACGCTGATCTGCCGGAGCAGGTACTCGGCGAATCGCGGCGACGGACCGATCGCGGTCGCGTCCGACGCCTGGTAGAAGACCGCGCCGTCGAGCATGACCCGGTCACGCGGCAGCAGCCCGAGCGAGACGCCGAGCAGCGTGAGGTCGTCGAGGCCGCCGGCCTTCCAGCGAATGTGGACGGTGTCGGGCCGGGTGGCGTCGAGACTGATCGCGACGGTCTGCGGATCGCCGAACGGATGCGCGGCGGCTCGGCTCGGCGTCGCGAAAACGGTTACAGCGAGGGCCGCGAGCAGGGCGGCGATCGCTCGCCTGGGTTGGTGCAAGGGTCGCGCTCCGGGCTGGCAGGGGTGTGATCGCGCTGCACTCTGCCGACGGTTCGCGAACTCCGCCGCTTGGCTTGATGATCAGCACCGAACGCGCGGGTGAACGTTTGCCGATCAGCGCCGCCCGGCAGGAGGCCTCGACCCAGATCGCGCTGGGAGTTTGCTCCCAGGCGAAATCACGTGGTCGCACCCTCGGTCGGTCCAGCAGGATCGCGTCCGTTCCTCTTCGAGAACGGGATGTGCATGAACCGATCCGAAAGCTCAGCACGGTCGCGTGCGGCCGCCCTCGTGACCCGGCTGGCCCTCGTGCTCGCCACGGTCCTGACCGGCACGCTGGTCGTGCCGCGGCCGGCCGCCGCGGCCACCGGCTACTTCGGCGCGCTGACCCTGTGCACGCAGTCGTCGTGCGTCAACAAGGGCAACGTCGTGCTGTTCTGGCAACGGCGTCTGTGGGCCGACGAAGGCTACGACGACCCGGACGGCGTGTTCGGCCCCAACACCGAGGCCGCCACGATCCACTGGCAGCAGCTCTACAACGCCGCGAACTCGCCCGACATCGACGTCGACGGCTGGGTCGGCAGCGAGACCTGGGAGGCGTCGAATCTGAACACCGTCTGGGGCTACCGCTGGACGTCGACGGACTCGACCTACTTCTACTACACCTACCAGGGCCGCATCAGCGGCCGGACGTTCTACATCCGCGAGCGCCGGTCGGATCGGGTCACCTGGTTCCGGATGCCCGGCGTCTCGACCTGGACCGACACGAGCTACGTGTACTGACGAGCCGGCCGGGCCGGACCGCCGGTTCCCCACGGCGGTCCGGTCCGTGTCATCCTGCACATCCGCTCGACGCCCGTGAGGATGCCCGGATGCTTCGAATCCATTTCACCGCCATGGATCTCGCGTCGATGCGGCTCGCGACCCAACCGGACCCGTTCTGGGAGCTGGCGCTGAGCATGCATCAGGTGCAGTCGCGCAGCACACCGCCGATGCTGGCGTCGTGGCGTACGGGGGTCATCCAGACCCTGCAGAACAATCCGGCGTTCCGCGAGGACCTCAGTACGCTGTTCGCCCTGAACCCGCCGGTCGGCTACTTCCCCGACTTCCTGACCCCGGCGCAGTCCAGCGGCGGGTTCGAAGCCGGACTTGACGCGATCCTGTCCACTCCCCATACGCAACTGCGCAGTGAAGTCGCCCAGGTCAGCGTGGCCGGACGGCGCCAGTGCGCGGTCGACGGCCTGCTCCGGGGCGAGGCCGGTTCGCTGCGCCGGTTGGAGAACGGGCTGCGGCTCTACCGGCGGATCGCGCTGGAGTCCCGATGGAGTGAGATCACCGCCGCGTTCGACACGGACCGGGCGATCCGGGCCCGGCAACTGGCGGACGAGGGCATCGGGGCCTTCCTCGGCGGGCTGCACCCTAGCGCGTACTTCCGGGACGGCGTCCTCCACATCGGATCGTGGGGCATGGACGGCGACCGGGACATCCACCTCGACGGTCGCGGGCTCACCATCATCCCGTGCTACTTCAAGCGCGCCACCCAGCTCATGGTGCTGGCCGACAGCGACCTGCCGCCGGTGCTGGTCTACCCGCTGAATCACGCGGCTCGCGTACTGGCCGCGGCGCAGCACGCGCCGCTGGCCGCGTTGCTCGGCTCCACCCGGGCCTGGGTCCTGGCGTCGGCGGCCAACCTGACGACCTCCGAGATCGCCGGACGACTCGGGATCTCGGTACCCGCCGCGAGCCGGCATCTGACGATTCTGCGGGGTGCGGGCCTGGTAGCCAGCGTCCGGCACCGCAACAGCGTGATTCACACGCAGACTCCGGCCGGGCTGGCGCTGCTGGAGGGGCCGACCCCGGCGCCGAGGCCGGCCCCGAGGTATCAGTAGCCGCCCGGCCCGTTGTACTTGCGGCAGATCGCCTGGTAGTCGTACGGCTCGTGGCTGATCTTGTCACGGGTGTAGACGCCGTACCAGCCGTCGTCGTCGAGGCCGTACAGGCGCTGGACCTCCATGAGCGCCGCCTCCGTCTTCGGGCCGAAGTCGCCGTCGACGGTGAGGTTCATGCCGTAGCAGTAGTTGAGAGTGCCCTGCAGGACGGAGACGGCCTGGTTGTCGAGGATGCCCTCATGCAGCGTGCAGCTGACGTCCCCGCCCCAGGTGGCGGGCACCCACACCTTCTTGCCGGAACCGTCGGTCGAGGTGACGTCCTTGAAGGTGTTGCAGATGGGGAGCGCCGCCGCCGGCGAGGCGTTCACCAGGGTGGTCCCGAGAACCGCGATCGCGACAGCGAGCGCCATCCGTTGAAGAGTACGCATGACGGGTAGCCTCCGTTGCCGGGCTCACCTGCGGCAACGTCCTTAACCTGCGCCGAAAACAGCCACGTGGGCGCGGCTCGGCGGCCGCGCCCACGTGGGCCGGTCGGGGTCAGACCCGAGTCACCCGGATCGCGTCGGCGATGACGTAGCCGGTTCCGGTGGTCCACCGGCTCACCCCGACCTTGTCCGCGTCGCCGGCGGCGAGGGTGAAGACGCCCAGCGACACCCACTGGCCGCCGCTGGTCTGCTGGTTCACCACGACGGACTGGTTGCCGGTGGTGGTGACCACGACGTACGGCGTCGCGTTGTCGTAGCCGGAGTTGGCCGGGTACCAGACCGACACTTCATAGGTGGCGGTCTCCGGGATGTTCACCTTGTACCAGGCCGGGTCGCTGGCGGCGACCGGGTCGGCGAACCGGTAGTCCGCGCCGTAGCGCTGCGTCGAGTAGCTCGACGTGCCCCAGTTCGAGCTCGCGGTGAACCGGCCGGAGTCGGTGTTGTCGACGATCGTGCTCCACTGGGTCGGGGGCTGGGTGACGACGGTGGAGACGTCGAGGTAGTTGCGGTCGATCTTGATCGTGACCCCGCCCCAGGTCTCGGTGACGTCGCCGGAGTACTGGTGCAGGCGCTGGTGGTTCGGGTACGCCGTGTCGGGGCAGTACTGACCGCCGGCGGTGTTGGCGACGCCGTTCCACCAGGCGATCCAGAGGTGGTCGAGCCGGGTGTACTGCGGGTCGTCGTAGGCGTTGCAGACGTCGAGGACGCCGGACGAGCCGCTGGAGTACATGCCGGACAGGTAGCCCAAGGCGTGCAGCTGCAGAGTCCAGCCGGACAGGTACGACAGCACCGCCGCCCGGCAGGAGGCGTTGGTCGGGTACTGCTCGATGTCGTTGTAGATGGCGCTGCCGGCCGGGATGCCCAGTGCCTTCGCGGCGTTGACCGCGCTGGTCGCCCGGCCGGCGCCCTGCGAACGGGCGGTTGCCGGGTCGCTGGACATCTTCGGCGTACGCGTCCCGCAGGGCGCCTGGTAGTCGAGTTCGATGGGGATGAGCCGCCAGCCCTTGGCGACCTGGTTGGACACCCACGTCGCGGTGAGGTTGGGCTGCGAACAGGAGCGGCTGGAGCCGCTGATGTAGATGCCGACCGCCCCGTACGGCGAGCTGGTCTTCCACGCGTTCATCGCCGACTGCGAGGGCGCGGTGCAGGTGTCGAAACCCTTGCCCACGTAGGTGCCCGGCTGTGGCGCGACGGCCGCCACGGTCACCGCCGCAGTCGCGGGGGCAGCCGCCGACGGTGCGATCAAAGCTGCCAGGACGGCCCCGGCGGCCATCACCTTTCTCATACACGTCTCCCTATGAAGGAAATTCTCAGACTTGGCCGGAAGATTGAAGGATTCCTACCACACATCGACGATTGGGGCTAGTGGCCTGTGTCGATGGGAAACGCTGCGGTTCGCGCTGGATCAGGGTTCCGGGTCGAATCTCGCTTCAAGATTCGACCGGGAAACCTGATCCAGCGCCGGGAAGGCCAGCGGAAGAAGGGGCGCTAAGCAGGAACGGTGAGGCCGAGATCGGCCAGAGCGGCCGCGCCCTGCTGGGCGTACGTGCCGCCGGCGAGGACGAGGGTTCGCGCCCACTGGTAACGGCTGCCCGCGGCCTCGAAGGCGGCCGCGGCGGCGAGCGTACGGGTGGAATCGTTGTCCAGCAACGCTTCCGCGCGGTCAAGATGAGCGGCGGCGATCGGGTTGCCGGCCACGAGAGGTCGGGCGGCGGCGATCCGGTCACGCGCGTCGGGCTGACCGGACAAGGCGGCGGCCTCGGCGCGTACGGCGAGATACCAGTGCCGCCACACCCAGATGGCCCACTCGCCCATCTCCTCGGGCTCGCTCGCCAGCAGCGCGAACGCTTCGCCGGCGCGGCCTTCGTGGAGCAGCACGATCGCGTCGAAGACGGCGCTGTAGCCGGCTTTCAGCTCCGGGGCGACGTCGAGTTCGGCCACGATGCCGAGCCACTCGGCCCGGGCGGTGTCGTCGCCGCGCAGGCCGTGGATCATCGCGACAGCGGCGGCTGCGGTGGCGAGGGTCGGCGTATGCAGGCCGCCCGACCCTCCCCAGGCGTCGAGGAATCGGCCGCAGGCGGCGAGTACGCCTTCCGCGTTCCCGGCGAGGGCGTCGGCGACGAGCAGCCGCGAGGTCGCGAAGTCGCCGCGTTCGGCGAGCAGCGGCAGATCCCGGAGCTGTTCGCCCCACCGGCGGGCGGCGGCCAGGTCGCCGACGCCGACGGAGGACTCGGCCGCCTCGGACAAGGCGTTCGTGCGTTCGAGGGCGACGGCTGGGGACGCCGGAAGCTTCGCGAGCAGGCCGACGCGGTGACGGGCCGACTCGGCGGCGGCGAAGGTGTCGCCCGCCCAGCACTGGACGGCGGCGAGCGCGTCGAGAGCGGCGCTGTGGGCGAGGGGATCTCCGCCGGCCCGGGCCAGGTCGACGGCGCGTTCGGCGCGCTTGAGCGCCTCCGGCAGATCGGAGTCGCCGGTGTCGCTGAGGACGCCGCATTCGGCGAGGGCTACTGCGGCCAGCGCCGCCGGATCGTCGCCGGCCAGGTCACGGGCCTCGGCGAGCAAGGCGGCCGCCGCACCCGGTGACGGCGGCTCGGCGAACGTGCCGGAGAACCGGTAGACGGTGGCGGCCGCGGTCGCCAGGTCCCGTGCGGTTCCAGCGGTGTCCCCCGCGGTTCGGGCGCTGTCGGCGGCCACTTGGTGGAGCCGATACATGTCGTCGCCGCGCATCCGGCAGCCCGCGACGGCCGCGGCTTGGCGGAGGGCGGCCTCGGCGGCGTACGGGTCGTCGGCGAGCGCGGCGGCCTGCTCGTAGCGCTGCTGCGCCTCGCCGATCAGGGTCCGCGTGAACGCCAGCTGTGCCAAGGCGAGGGCGAGGGCGTACGCCTCTGCCCGGTGGTCCTCCGACGTCGCCGCCCAGCCGAGCGCGGCCCGCAGATCGTCGGCGGCGTAGTCGAACCGTGCCCGCCACGGTCCGGCCCCCGGCTGGGGATCCTGGGCCAGCTCGGTCGCGATCGCCAGGCACCAGCGCAGGTGCTCGGCGCGTACGCCGTCGAGTTCACCGGTCGCGGCCAGCTGTTCCGTGCCGTACTGGCGGATGGTCTCGAGCGTCCGATAGCGCATGCCGCCGGGGGCGGGGGTCGCCGACAGCAGACTCTGCTCGGTCAGCCGGGCCAGCCCGTCCATCGTCGCTCCGGCGACCCGAGCGGCTGCGTCCACAGTGAAGGGTGCGACGAAGACGGCGATCCGGTGCAGCAGCGTCCGGTCGGCCGGGTCGAGCAGGGCGACGCTCCAGTCCAGCATCGCGCGTACCGAGCGGTGCCGGTCGTCGGCGCGGGCGCCGCCGGTGAGCAGGCGCAGCTGGTCGGAGAGCACGTCGGTGAGCCCGTCGAGGCCGAGCATCGGCAGCCGCGCGGCGGCGAGCTCGATCGCCAGGGCCACCCCGTCCAGCCCTTGGCAGATCTCGGCGACCTGTTCGTGCTGCTCCGGGGCGACCGGCCAGCCGACGGCGGCGGCACGATCGAGGAACAAGGCGACCGCGTCGGAGTCGCCCTCGCCGGTCAGCGACATCGGCGGGACGGGGTGCACCCGTTCGAAGGGCACCATCAGCCGGGCGCGGCTGGTCGCCAGGACGGTCACTTTCGGGCAGGCGGCGAGCAACCGTTCGAGGAAGGGCGCCACTCCGTCGCGTACCTGCTCGCAATTGTCGAGAACGAGCAGCGCGCGCCGGTCGGCGAGCGCGGAGATCACGGAGTCGTCGATGCCGCGGCCCTGTTGCTCGCCCACGCCGACCGCCGCGGCGACGGTCGCGCCGACCATCGTGGCGTCCGTGATGGGGACGAGGTCGACGAACCAGACGCCGTCGGGGAAGTCCGGGGCGGCGTCGGCCGCGACCGC
>JABFYB010000364.1 GCA_013361475.1 Hamadaea sp. | reverse complement strand
CTTTCGCGCCCCCGGGCTTTCGCGCCGGATCAGGGATCTCGGTCGAATCATCACCCAAGATTCGACCGAGATCCCTGATCCGGCGCACAAAATCCGAAGGCGAAGGCGAAGGCGAAGCGCGGAAAGCGCCGAAAGCGCCGAAAGCAGTGTGGATAAGAAAAACCCGGCGGCGGCTGGCGACGCTCACCCCCGTTAGCGTCGCCAGCCAGCGCGCCGGTTCAGGTGGCTACCGTCCCCCAACGGTGTTGCGCCACCCATCCCCCAGCTCCTCGCTCGGCGCCAAAGTCGAAACAGATCGACTAGGCGAACCCCCGGTTTGCACAAGCGAGGCGCGTTACGGATCACGGTACGCCGGGCCTATTCCCTCGTCCACCCGTTTCCGTGTCTCTACTGTCACAATCTGTAACGGTGATCACACTGGTCGTCCGCTGTCCCGGAGATGGGCCACGAGTTCGACTCGGCTGCGTACGCCGAGCTTGCGATAGATGTTCGCGAGATGGGTCTCGACTGTTCGCTCGCCGATCACCAGCCGTTCGGCGATCTCCCGCGCCGAGGCGCCGGCCGCGGCCAGCTCCAGCACTTCCTGCTCCCGCCGGGTCAGCGTCCGCCCGTCCGGTGGCTCGAACCGGTCAATCCGGCGTACCAGGCCCGAAAGGCCGCGCTCGGCGGCGTACGTGCGGGCGCTCTTGACCTCCTGCGGGTCCGCGCGCAGCCGCGCCCGCTCCCACCGCAGCCAGGCGAGCCACGGCGTGTGACCAATGACGCGCGCCGCGTCGTCCAGTCGGGCCGTGGCGCGCTTCGGGTCCGTCTCCAGCCGAGCGGCCATCAGCGCCGTGGGTCCGGCACTCGCCGTCGCCGGTCCGGCCACGATCCATTTCCCCGGATACGCCGAGAGCAGCGCACCGAGCCGGTCGGCCGCGGCCGGGGCGGGCTCGGCCGCCGCCACGAACGCGATCGCCCAGGGATCGAGGGGCTGGGCGGCCAGCTCTTCGACGAGCGCGTCGGCCAGCTCGTCACGCCCCTCCGCGCGCGCGATCCAGGCCGCGGCGGCAGTCGTCCACAGCGGGCCGGTCACGTCGCGCAGCCGGTCGGCGAGGTCACCGGGGTCTCCGTCGAGCAACCGCAGTCCGGCGTACGCGGCCAGTCCTTCCAGCCCCGCGATCACGGTCAACTGTTCACGAGCCGCCGCGACCTTGCCCGCCAGCAGCAGGCGGTGCGCCGCGATCTCCGGTACGCCGTCCACCTCGGCCAGCTGCCGGTCGGCCGGACCGAGGTCGCCGTCACGCAACGACAGCGCCGCCAACGCCCGATGTGCCCGGCTCAGCAGTACGCCGTCGTCCAGCGCTCCGGCCTCGCGCAGCGCCTGGCGTAGCTGGTCGGCGTCCGGCTCCACCTGGGCGAGCAGGGCCTCGGCCATCGCCCGGGGGTCGGCGCATTCCCGGGCCGCCGTCAGCGATTGTTCGGCGAGCGTGCGAGCCGCCGCTCCGGTCGACTCCAACGCCAGCCGGGCACGCAGTCGGGCCACAGTAGACAGATCGGCGCCACGAAGATAGCCGCGAAGCTCGTCTCCAGGGGTGGGCGGTCGGGGCGGCAGCGGGGAATTGAGGAGCGCTAGGGCTTCGGTGAGCGCGGTCGCCCGCTGCGGATCGGTCGGCTCCGCCGTCGCACCCGACCCCGATCGAGGCCCGTACGCCAGCGCCGCCTCGGCGAGCAGTCCGGCGTCCTTGGCTTGACGCCCCAGGCGTACCGCCGCGGCGAACGCCTCGCGGGCCTGCTCCCGACGCCCTGCCTGGAGTTGCGCGGATCCGAAGGCGACGAGCAGCCGGCCGAGGTGGCCGGCCGACCACTGAGCACGCGAGGCCAGCTCCACCGCGACGGCGAACGCGTCCGCCGCCTCGGCGGGGCGTTCGGCCGCCCGCGCGGACGCCACAGTGGCGGCGATCGCCCGATCCAGGCGCTCGTCGCCGCCGAGCACCGCCGCGGCGACGAGGTGGTGCGACAGCTCGGCCACGGTCGGGGCGCGTTCACCCGCCCGTGCGCCGACCGAGAGCAGCGCGTCGGCGACCGCCTCGTGCAGACCGGCCACCTCGGTGAGACCGAGCGCGTCGTAGCTCAGTTCGCGGGCGAGCGCCGAGTCGAAGGCGAACACCCGATCGGTCACCGGGCGGATCAACCCGGCCGTGATGGCCTCCTCCAGCGACGGCAACGCGGCGTCCCCGGCCACTTCCTCCACGATGGACAGATCGAACTCCCGGCCGACGACCGAGGCCACCGCGAGGACGTGCCGGGCCGGCTCGGTCAGCACGGTCAGGCGCTCGGCGATCGGCGCCGTCGCCGACTCCGGCCAGCGCAGCGCGAGCCGGCGACGGCCGTCGTCGGACTCCCGCAGCTGCCCGGCGATCGCGGTCAGCAACGCCGGACTGCCGTCCGAGCGGCGGCGCAGCTGCGTCGCGAGCGCCTCCGGCACCGGGAAGGCGACCGACTGGGCCAGCATCTCGGCGACCTCGTCGCGGCTCAACCCCGGCAGCCACACCCGGTACGCCGCCGGACCGGACGGCAGCGTCTCCGCCACCTCCGGGCGGACGACCGCGACGACCAGCGTCGGGGTGGCGGGTGGCTGATCGGCGTACTCGGCGAGCAGGGTCAGCGTCGCCTCATCGGCGCGGTGGGTGTCGTCGAGCGCGATCAGCAGCGGTCCGGCTTCGGCGAAGACCCGGGTGAGTGCGGCTTGCGCCGACCAGATGTCGTCCACAGTCGACGAAGAGCCCAGTTCGGTGAGCACCCGCTGCCAGGGCCAGAGCGCCGGAGCACCCGCGGCCCGGGGCGGCGCCGCCCGTACGTAGCGCAGCGCGGGCGTACGCCGGTGGAACTCCGCCAGGAGTCCACTCGCCCCCCGGCCGGGCTCGGCGATGAGCAGCACCACGCGAAGCCGCCGCTCGTCGACGACCGCGCGGGCGTGCCCGGCCAGAGCCCCCAGCTCCACCGCGCGCCCGACGAACCGCACGTCCCTCACCCCCACCCTTTCCGGCGACGCTATTCACTCCTGCGGCCGACCGGCCATCCTCCGCCCGGAGGGTACCCAGAGCGGTACGGATGGCGGTACGGAGAACCCGCGCATGGGAAAGTTCCGTACCCGGCCCGATGACCCCCGAGCGGCTCGCTTCCTACCTTCGTACTCGTTCCTGGCAAGCCCCCAGACAGCCACCGAGAAAGGATCGAAGGACATGTCCCAGTTCCGCGACGTGATCGCGCGGATGGCGGTGGACGCGGAGTTCGCCCGGCATGCGCGATCCCACCCCGATCAGGTGGCCGCCGAGTACGGGTTGACCTCCGAGGAGTCCGACCGCCTCCGCGGCCTGGCTGACGCCTCCACGGGCAGCGGCCCGCAGGCGCTCGGCGTACGCCTCTCCAAGAGCGGCGTGACGACCGGAGGGCTGGCGACCGCCCTGACCTCCGGCACCCCCGACCTGCCTCAGGTGGACGTGCACGTCGCGCCCGAGGTGCACATCGTCCCGCACGTCATCGCGCCGGCCGACGGCGGACACGACGGTCCGGCCGACTCGGGCGGCGACTCCGGACCGGACGACGGCCCGAGCACTCCCCCGCCCGGTGGCAGCGAGCCGCCGTCCGGCGGTGGCGGTACGCCCGCACCGGCCATCATCGTCCAAGGTGGACTGCACCCGACCCCGGACGGCTCGGGTGGCGGCGACGGCGGTCACGGTGGTCTGGAGATCGGCCCGAAGCAGGACGATCCCGCCCCGCCGCCGCCGAGCAGCCTGCACCTCACCCCGGGTGTGCTGAACCTGGGCGGCGACGGCCCCGACGACGGCCCGGGTGGCCTGCCGACGCCGCCGTCCCCGCCCGGCGGCGACCCCACGCCGATGAACCTCGTCCTGCCCGACCTCGGCCACACGGATCCGCCCGACCCGATCCTGCCGGGCGGCGGCGACGCCCCGCAGGCGATGCGCCTCTTCGGCGACCTCGACTTCGGCACCGGCGACGGGGACGGCTCCGACGGCGGTTCGGACGGCGGTTCGGCGGGTGGCGGCGAGGAGCTGGCCACGATGCCTCCGGGCGGCCGGCTCAGCGGACTCATCGGCTCCGACTTCCACCTGCCCGACCTCGGCGATCTCGGCGACGGTGGCAGCGACGGCGGATCCGGCGGCGGCTCGTTCCCGGGCGGCTTCGGCCTGCCGGACTTCGGCCCGGACACCGACGGCGACGGTACGCCGGACATGTTCGAGGACTCCGACGGCGACGGCATCCCGGACCTCACCGACACCGATCCGAGCGGCGACCCCGGCGTACCCGACTTCGGCCCCGACTCCGACGGCGACGGCCTGCCCGACTCCCTCGAAGG
>JABFYB010000085.1 GCA_013361475.1 Hamadaea sp. | reverse complement strand
TGGATCAGCGTGATCGGCGTATGCGTCACCCCCGGCCCGGGGTGGCCGTCCAGGTCACCGGCGATGACGCGGATCAGCGAGCCGCCGTCCGGCGAGGTGAGCAGCGAGACCTGTCCGGCCCGGATGTCCTGGTAACGGGGGTCGGCCATCTTCAGACTGCGCGGCAGGTTGACCCAGAGCTGGAAGCCGTGGAACAGCCCACCCGAGGCGACCAGCTCCTCCGGCGGCGCCTCGATGTGCAGCAGGCCGGAGCCGGCCGTCATCCATTGGGTGTCGCCGTTGGTGATCAGGCCGCCGCCACCGTTGGAGTCCTGGTGGCGGAAGGTGCCGTCGAGGAGGTAGGTGACCGTCTCGAACCCGCGGTGCGGGTGCCACGGCGTGCCCTTCGGCTCGCCTGGGGCGTACTCCACCTCGCCCATCTGGTCCATGTGAATGAAGGGGTCGAGGTGCCGCAGGTCGACGCCCGCGAAGGCCCGGCGCACCGGGAAGCCCTCGCCCTCGAAGCCGCTCGGCGCGGTGGTCACCGAGACGACGGGACGCTCCGGAGTCGTCGGGTCCGGCTGGCTGACGCGCGGCAGGACCAGGACGTTTTCCACGGTGATGGCTGGCATGCGATGAGCGTAGCAGATAGTTGAACCGTCAACTAGTGTCGCGTTCGCTACAGGGTTCGCCACGGCCGGCGTCACGCCACGCCGAGAACGGTCGTTGACTGGGACGTGTCGATGCTCCCCCGTTTTGCATGGTATGGCCGGTTTATTCGGTCATTGGGCGTTGCCACCGTTCTCGCCGGGCTGGGCCTGGGTCCCGGACTGGCGGGTCTCGCACTGACTCCCGGTCTCGCCGCGGCCAAGCCGGGCGTACCGCCGGGCCCGCCCGCCGGGCTGAGTCGCGAGCAGCTGGCCGACCGCATCAACCGGGCGTCCGACCAGCTCGAAGGGGTCATCGAGCGGTACAACCAGCTCCGCTCCGACCTGCAGACGACGATCGCGCAGATCACCGTGCTCAAACGGCAGATCGGGCCGCTGGAGAAGCAGGTCGCCGAGCATCGGGCCAAGGTCGGGGTGATCGCGAGCGCGGCGTACACGACGGCGGGGTCGACCACGTTCGCCGCGTTGCTGCACGCCGACTCCACCCGGGACGTCCTGGATCAGCTGATGGTCATCCAGTTGCTGGCCGACGACCAGCGCCGGGAGATCGCCTCGCTGACCGGGCTACGCCGGGAGTACGAGGCGGCCCAGGCGACGTTGCGGACGCTGATCGCCCAGGGCCGGGCACAGCAGAAGGATCTCGCCACCAGCCGAGCCAAGATCGAGTCGGATCTGGCCACCCTCCAGCGCTGGCGTACGCACGCCTTCGGCCCGTCCGGTACGCCGCCGCACCGCAACGCCCGGGTCGGCTGGGTGAAGCCGGAGGTCACCGGGGTTCCGGCGAAGATCCTCGACTTCGCGCTGGGGCAGTTGGGGAAGGCGTACCGGTGGGCCGGTGAGGGGCCGGACGGCTTCGACTGCTCCGGTCTCGTGCTGGCGGCGTACAAGCGGGTCGGCAAGGAGTTGCCGCACAACTCGGCCCGTCAGTTCGACGTCGTCCGCAAGATCAAACGAGATCAACTCCAGCCGGGCGACCTGATCTTCTTCTACCGGGATCTGCACCACGTCGGGATCTACATCGGCGGCAACCGGATGGTGCACGCGCCGACCCCGGGGGAGAAGGTCCGCATCGACTTCTTCGACGGCCTCCCGATCCGTGGCTACGGCCACGTCACGTAGTCTCCGGCCGGCCTCACCGGATCAGGGTTCTCGGTCGAATCTTGGCCCAAGATTCGACCGAGAACCCTGATCCAGCGCTTAAGGGGGCGGGGCGGAAGCGTCGGTAGATTAGGGGGATGACGTGGGAAGAGGCCGCCGCTGAGCTGCGGGACGCGCTGCTGAGCGAAGATCTGATCCGGGCGGTCGCCACCACGGGTGCCCAGCGGTTGACCGTGCGGCCGATCGAGGTGAAGTCCGGTCCGGCGCTGCAGATCGTCACCGAGGACGGCGTACGCCCGACGACCCGGACGGTCCCGGTCACGAAGTCTGCCGTGGAGCCGATCCTGGACGAGCGCTATCGGAACTGGCACGTGGAGACGGCCCGGCAGACGGTGAAGGTGCAGATCAGCAAGAAGGGCCGGGTGCTGCTCTCGAAGGGCGCCCCACCAGTCGCGCCGGCGACCACGGGCAGGGGGCACGATCGGGAGAAGCGGCATCTGCTCGACCCGGGTGACCCGCTGTTCGACGTGATCGGCGGCGACGCCCGCAAACGACGGCAGGTCGACGCGTTTCTCCGAGCCCTCGACGCGACCCTCCCGGCTGAGGTGCCCGACCGGCTGCGGGTGGTGGATCTCGGCTGCGGCAACGCGTACCTCACCTTCGCGGCGTACCGCTATCTGACCGGACGCGGCCTGGACGTGCACCTGACCGGCGTGGACGTGCGGGAGGACCAGCGCGAGCGCAACACCCGCCTGGCCGCCGAGCTGGGCTTCGCGAACCTGGACTTCGTCGCGGGCACGATCCTGGACGCGCGAGTCGACGGTTCGGTGGATGTGGTGCTGGCCTTGCACGCCTGTGACACCGCGACCGACGAGGCGCTGGCCCGGGCGGTCGAGTGGGACGCCCGCTGGATCCTGGCCGCGCCGTGCTGCCACAAGGACATCTCCCGGCAACTCCGCGAGCGGCAGCCGGAGCGGCCCGAGGCGTCGGCCCTGACCCGGTCGGGCATCCTGCGGGAGCGGTTCGCCGACGTGCTCACGGACGCCCTGCGCTCGGCGATCCTCCGCGAGCAGGGGTACGCCGTCGACGTCGTGGAGTTCGTAGACTCCGCCCACACGCCCCGGAATCTCCTCCTGAAGGCGACTCGGACCGGACGCGGGAACCCCCCGGTCGCGGCGGACGACTATCAGGCGTTGGTGTCCGAATGGGGTGTGCGTCCTCACCTCACGGAGTTGTTGCACCGGATACCCTAGGGGGGTATGGTCGAGGCATGACGGAAACAACTGCCCTCGACAACCACGGGCACAGCTACAGCGCGGCCGAGGACAAGCAGGCCCTGCTCAGCCGGCTGCGTCGGGTCGAAGGCCAGGTGCGCGGCATTCAGCGCATGGTCGAGCAGGACACCTACTGCATCGACGTGCTGACCCAGATCTCGGCAGCCACGAAAGCGCTGCAGGCGGTCGCGGTCGGCCTTCTGGAGGACCACCTCGGGCACTGCGTCGTGCAGGCCGCCCGCGACGGTGATCCGACGGCCAAGGTCAAGGAGGCGAGCGACGCGATCGCCCGCCTGGTCCGCTAGCGCGACAGCGCTTCCGCAACGAGGAGAGCCACCATGTCTGTCGAGACGACCTACCAGATCAAGGGCATGACCTGCGGCCACTGCGCCCAGGCGGTGACCGGCGAGCTGACCCTGCTGCCGGGCGTACGCACGGTCGAGGTCGACGTGCCGGCCGGTGTCGCCAAGGTGAACAGCGACGCGCCGCTCGCCCTGGACGAGGTGCGTACCGCCGTCGACGAGGCCGGCTATGAGCTGGTCGGGATCGATGGCTGACACCGAGACGCCGGTCTCGAAGCCCCGCCCGCGGACTGCCGACCCCGGCGGCCTGCGGGTGGGCGTCATCGTCGGCGGACTGGTCGTCGCCTTGATCGCCGGGTTCGCCCTCGGCAAGGCGATGGGGTCGCCGTCGGCCTCCGGCGGGACTCCCTCGGGAGTGACGCCGACCTTCAACGAAGCCAGCCCGCATACGCACGCGATGACGGGCATGACCGGCAGCGAGGTCGGCGGCCTGTCGATCAACGCGGCCGGCTACACGCTCGTCCCGAAGCAGACCAGCTTGAAGACGGGCGTACAGGACTTCCGGTTCCTCGTGACCGGACCGGACGGCAAGCCCGTGTCGACCTTCGCGGTCGTGCACGACCGGCCGTTGCACTTCGTGCTGGCCCGCCGCGACCTGTCGGGCTACCAGCACCTCCATCCGACGATGGCGCCGGACGGAACCTGGTCGGTCCAGGTGAACCTGGCCCAGCCCGGGATCTGGCGGGCGATCGCCGACTTCACGGCGATCGGCGCGGCCGGGGCGCAGACCGCGATCACGCTCGGCACCGACCTCACCGTCGCCGGCTCCTACCAGCCGACCGCCGTACCAGCGGTGGCGCGGCAGGTGAGCGTCGACGGCTACACCGTGGCGTACGAGGGGACGCTGCAGATCGGCGCGACGTCGCCCGTGCTGTTCCGGGTGTTCTCGGACGGCAAGCCCGTCACGGTCGACCCCTACCTCGGCAGCTACGGCCACCTCGTCTTCCTGCGCGAGCTGGATCTCGCGTACGTGCACACCCATCCG
>JABFYB010000463.1 GCA_013361475.1 Hamadaea sp. | reverse complement strand
GCGTCGTCAGCGACGGTGGAGACATCCGACGTGGTGTCGGTGGTGTCGCTCAATGGATTCCTTCCCTCGATGGGCCGAGCTGCCCGGGTTGCGTCTGCGCTGAGAGCGTCAGCGTCGGCGCGAAGAGTGGCCGGGCGGCCTGGCGATACACCCGCCTCATCAGATCTTGAGGCAGGGGTTTGTCGCGCAACCGAGCAAATCTTTACGCAGCGCGGCTTTGCGGACGGGGGTGGGCGGAGACCCGCCATTAACCGTTGGGGAAAGCCGAACCGCCGAAGAACGCTGTCTCGCGGCTGTGCTAGCTCCAGAGCCTAGCTAACTCGTGAGACCTGCGGCAATAGGGTCCCGCTCGGCGTGTCCAGCTTAGCTCATCACCTGGGCCCCCTGCGAGTCGAACCCCAGGTTGTGGCGGATCCAACCGTTTCCCGGGTCGAATCCGGACGGTACCTCGGAGAGCGCCAGGACGGTAGGACCCGCGCCGGAGACCACAGCCGCCACTCCAGCCTCACGGAGCCGTCGGACCACTTCGGCGGTGCGGGGCATCCCACCCGCCCGGTACGCCTGGTGCAGCCGGTCTTCGGTGGCCGCGTACAGCAGGGCCGGGTCGGTGGTCAGGGCGTACACGAGGAGGGCGGAGCGACCCGCGTTGAAGGAGGCGTCGGCATGCGGCACGGTGGCGGGCAATGCCGCGCGGGCGACTGCCGTGAGGCCTTGGACGTCAGGCACGAAGACGACTGGTTGGACACTCTGGACCGGCGCCATGGTCGCCGCCCGCGCCCGATGCTTCTCGTCGAGCCAGGCGACTGTGAACCCGCCCAGTACGCACGGCGCCACGTTGTCGGGGTGGCCCTCGATCCCACCCGCGATCTGCAACGCCTGAGCCCGGTCCGGCATTCCCGCGAGCGCCTGCGCCAGCGTCACACCGGCCACGATGGCAGCACTCGACGAGCCGAGTCCCCGCGCCTGCGGAATCCGGTTCACGCAGCGCAGCTCGATCTCCGGCGCGGTCACTCCGAGCGCCTCGAACGCCGTACGCATCGACCGCACGATCAGATGCGACTCGTCGACGGGCAACTCGCCCGCGCCCTCGCCGGTGATCTCGACCCGCGTCGGCCCGTCGACCACGGTCGCGGTGACCTCGTCGTAGAGGGTCAGCGCGACACCCAGGGCGTCGAAGCCGGGACCGAGGTTGGCGCTCGTGGCGGGGACCCGGACGGTCACCGGGCCGGACTGCATGGAGATCGACACAGCGGACATCGTAGGTGCGCGACGCCGGTACGATCCTCGCGAACCCACCCCTCGGGAGGACACGTGTCGGATTACTTCCCGCTCAACGCCTCGTTCCTGCTGTCGATGATCCCGGTCCTCCTGACGCTGGTCGCGTTCCTGGCCGGTTTCATCGCGGTTCTGGCCAATCGGCGGAGGCTGGGCAAGGCGGCCGGGCTGGCCGCCGCGGGCACCGGCGTACTGGCGCTTGGGGCGCTCCTGAACGTCGTCTGGTACGTCGTCTCGTACAACATGCCCGTGATCATGCGGGACCTCGAGGTCTCCTACAGCACGATCAGCCTCTGGTACGGCATCGCGGGCCTGATCCTCGGCGCGCTGCACCTGCTGGGCTTCGTCCTCCTGCTCGTCTCGGTCTTCGCGGGCCGGGCTGCGGTGACCCCGGCGGCCACTCCGCCCGCCGCCCCAGGCGCGCCCTACGCCCAGTACGCCCCGCCCGCCGCTCCCGGCTCACCCATCCAAAGCGCCTGACACCGCCTGACGCCGCCGCCTGACGCCGCCGCCTGACGCCGCCGCCTGACGCCGCCCGCTGACGTCGCCCGCTGACGGCGCCGCCTCCTGCCGACGCCGCCGCCGGACACCGCTGGATCAGGGTTCTGGGTCGAATCTTGGGGCAAGATTCGACCGGGAACCCTGATCCAGCGCGCACAGGAGCCAGCGCGCACAGGAGCCAGCGCGCACAGAGGAGCCACCGCGCACAGGAGCCGGACGGTAGGGCGTCAGGCCGTGGCCAGGTCGCCTCGATCGATACGCCGAGTGGCGATCCGCCAGCCGGCCGCGTACGCGAGAGTCGTGAGCGCGCATCCGGCGACGAGCAGCCGGGTGTCCACGGAGTCGACCAGCAACCCGGCGACGAACTGTGACGCGGTCACGGCGATCATGGCGATCATCGTGTCGGTGGCGCCGATCCGGCCGCGCAGGTCGTCCGGCACCGACCGCTGGATCGCGTACGCGCTCATGACCCAGTTGCCGCCACCGGCGGCGTGCGCCACGAAGATGCCGAGCAGCGCCAGCGGGAACCAGTCGACCGCCGCCACGGCCAAGTACGCCACCCCGTAGCAGGCCATGGAGATGGACAGGCCCGGGAGGAGCCATTCGGTCCGGTTCAGCACTCGCCGTAGGACGAACGGGCCGAGGAGCGAGCCGAGGCCGCGGACGGCGTACATCAGGCCGACTCCCATCGCCCCGACGCCGTAGTGCAACGCGAGCAGGGGGAAGGCCACCAGCAGGCCGTTGCCGACGCCGACCGCCGCTTTCACGGTCACGAGCGAGATCAGGCGCGGGCGGCGGCGCAGATAGCCCATCGCCTCCCGGATCGCCGGCCACGCCGGTGCGGCCGCCGACTCCGGGCCGGCCGCCAGGGCGACCTGGGTCGGCTGGCGAATTCCCCAGCTGAGGGCGGCCGAGGTCGCCAGCAGGAGGGCGACGGCCCCGAAGCACACGTACGGCGAGACGAGGCTCGCCAGCACGCCGCCGAGGGAGGATCCGACGACGGTCATCGTGCCCCAGGTCGACCCCGCGACGGCCATCGCCGCCGACAGCTCGGCCGGCCGGACCAGGTTGGGCAGCGCCGAGTTCGCGGCCGGGCCGAAGAACGCCTTGGCGCTGGCGAGGATGCCGATCGCGACCGCCGCGAGCGGACCCGCCCAGTGCCCGCGGACGAAGAACATCCCGCAGACCGCGACGCAGGCGGCCAGATTCGCGGCGATCATCATCCGCTTGCGGTCCATCCGGTCGGCCACGGTGCCCGCATAGGGCAGCAGCAGCGCGACGACGCCGGTGTCCACGGCGAGCACCACCCCGCCCCAGAAGCCGCCGCCGGTGAGGTCGGTCAGCAGCACCAGCACCGGAACCATGAGGAACCAGTCGGCGCCGTTGGTGATCAGCTGGGCGAGGAAGAGCCGGCGGAAGTCACGATTCTGCGTTAGGAGCGCACGCACTCCTGCACCTTACAGTCGCGCTCCCTCACGCGAGATCCAGGGCCTTCGCCGCGGTCAGCACGTCAAGCGCGATGGTGGTCGGCGCGGGCGCAGTGGAGATCGCCCACTCCGGGTCCTTCAGGCCGTGGCCGGTCACCGTGCACACGATGGTCGAGCCCCTGGGCAGCAGCCCCTTGTCCGCCGATTGCACCAGGCCCGCGACGCTCGCGGCGCTCCCCAACTCGACGAAGACGCCCACCTCACGCGCCAGCAGACGGTACGCCGAAAGGATCTCCCGGTCGGTGACGCTCGAGATCAGTCCACCGGACGCGTCTCGCGCCTCGACAGCCTTGGTCCACGAGGCGGGGTTGCCGATGCGGATCGCCGTCGCGATCGTCGACGGGTGCTCGACGACGTTGCCGGTGACCAGTGGGGCCGCCCCGGCGGCCTGGAAGCCGAACATCTTGGGGCGCCGGGTCGCGGCACCGGCCGCGAAGTCCTCCGAATACCCCATCCAGTACGCGCTGATGTTGCCGGCGTTGCCGACCGGCAGGCAGTGGATGTCGGGGGCGTCGCCGAGCGCCTCGACGATCTCGAACGCGGCCGTCTTCTGACCGTGCAGCCGGTCGATGTTCACCGAGTTCACCAGGGCGACCGGGTAGTCGACGGCGAGTTTGCTCGCCAGCGACAGGCAGTCGTCGAAGTTGCCGGTGACCTGAAGCAGCTTGGCGCCGTGGACGAGGGCCTGCGCGAGCTTGCCCAAGGCGATCTTGCCCTGCGGCACCAGAACCGCGCAGGTGATGCCCGCGCGAGCCGCGTACGCCGCCGCGCTGGCGCTGGTGTTGCCGGTGGAGGCGCAGATGATGGCCTTCGCGCCCTGCTCGACGGCTTTGGAGACGGCGACGGTCATGCCGCGGTCCTTGAACGAGCCGGTCGGGTTGGCGCCCTCGACCTTCAGGTAGACGTCGCATCCGGTCCGGCCGGACAGCACCGGAGCGGGGACCAGAGGCGTGTTCCCCTCATGCAGGGTGATCACGGGAGTGGCCGCCGAGACGGGTAGCCGGTCCCGATAACGGTCGATCAATCCACGCCACATGCTGGTCTCCTCACACAGAGTCACAGGCTAGCCTGCCTGCTCAACGCTCGGATCACCAGCCGGTTCCACCTTCCGGGAAGA
>JABFYB010000170.1 GCA_013361475.1 Hamadaea sp. | reverse complement strand
GTCGACGTAGTGGGCGGCGATCCGCAGGTCGGTCTTGGCGAGCGTCATCTCGACGTTGGAGATGAAGTTGCGGAAGAAGTGCCACTGCTCGTGCATCTCGTCGAGCACGGTGTCCAGGCCCGCCTCGCGCAGCGCCTTCAGGCCGGAGCCGACGCCGAACCAGCCGGGCACGATCTGCCGGGACTGGGTCCAGCCGAACACCCACGGGATGGCGCGCAGTCCGTCGAGCGAGACGCCCGAGCCGGGGCGGCGGGAGGGCCGCGAGCCCAGGTGCAGGTCGGCGAGCTGGTCGACCGGCGTGGAGGCGAGGAAGTACGTCGGCAGGTCGGGGTCTTCGACGAGCCCCCGGTAGGCGGTGTGGGCGGCGTCGGAGACGACGTCCATGGCGGCGTCCCAGCGCGCGAGCGCCTCGACCGACTGGCGCGGGGCGGTGTGCAGCGCGGAGGCCTGCAAGGTCGCCGCGACCGTCAGCTCCAGGTTCTCCCTGGCGAGCGACGGCACGAGGTACTTGTCGGAGATGACCTCGCCCTGTTCGGTGACCTTGATCTCGCCCTCCAGGGTGCCCCAGGGCTGGGCGAGGATCGCGTCGTGCGAGGGGCCGCCGCCACGGCCGACGGTGCCGCCGCGGCCGTGGAAGAGGCGCAGCCGGACGCCGTAGCGGTGGGCGACGTCGCGCAGTCGGCGCTGGGCGCGGTGGATCTCCCACTGGCTGGTGGTGATGCCGCCGAACTTGGAGGAGTCGGAGTAGCCGAGCATGACCTCCTGCACATCGCCCCGCAGTGCCACGAGCCTGCGGTACGACGGGTCGGAGAGCATGTCCTCCAGGATGGTGTCGGCGGCCTTGAGCTCGTCGGTGGTCTCCAGGAGCGGCACGATGCCGATCTTCGCCCAGCCGGCGTGCAGATCGATCAGGCCGGCCTCGCGGGCCAGCACCGTCGCGGCGAAGACGTCGTCGGCGCCCTGGCACATCGAGATGATGTACGACTCGATGACCTCGGGTCCGAAGACCTGAAGCGCCCGCTTGACGGTCTGGAACACGCCGAGGGTCTTCTCACCTGCCGCGTCCACCGGCGCCGGCGTGGGCGCCAGCGGCCGGCGCGAGCGGAGCTCCTTGGCGAGCAGCTTGGCGCGGTAGTCGCGGGGCATGTCGGCGTACCGCCAGGACTCCTCGCCGAGCCGGTCGAAGAGCTGGCCGAGGGCGTGGTGGTGGGCGTCGGCGTGCTCGCGGACGTCCATGGTGGCGAGCTGGAGGCCGAACGCGGCCAGCGTGCGGATGGTGCGGTTCATCCGGCCGTCGGCGAACAGGGCGCCCCGGTGCTCGCGCAGCGAGGTCTGGATCAGCGTCAGGTCGTGCAGCAGCTCGCCGGTGCCGAGGTAGTCGCGCCCGGGCTCGTGCGGGATGCTCCTGGCCAGCCGTGTCTTGGTGTTCTCCAGCTTCTGCCGGATGCAGGTGGCCTTGAGCCGGTAGGGCTCCTCGGCGTTGAGCCGCTTGTAGCGGGGGCTGATCCCGGGGAGGTTCTCCAGGTCGGCCTTGAGGGACTCCAGGAGCTCCTCGGTGGCGCCCGTGTAGCGGATGGAGTTCGACAGGAACCCGCGCAGCTCGTCGATCATCTCCAGGGCGTCGTTGATGCCGTGCTCGTGCTGGAGGATGAGGACGTCCCAGGTCACCTGGGGGGTGACGTTGGGGTTGCCGTCGCGGTCGCCGCCGATCCAGGTGCCGAAGGTGAGCGGGCGGGTGGCGTCGGGGAGCTTGTGGCCGACGCGCTCCAGCTCCGCCGTCAGGTCCTCCAGGACGTCGCCGACGGCACCGGCGTGCAGTTCGTCCAGGTAGTAGATGGCGTTGCGGGCCTCGTCGGCGGGCTCGGGGCGGACGACGCGCAGTTCGTCTGTCTGCCATACGAGGTCGATGTTCTCGGCCAGTCGGGTGTCGTGGCGGCGGCGGTCGCCTTCGAGGACCGGGGTCTCCAGGAGGGCCGCGATGCGCCGGAGCTTGTTGAGGACCGAACGGCGGGCGGCCTCGGTGGGGTGCGCGGTGAAGACGGGGCGCACATTGAGGTGCTGGATCGTCTGGCGCAGGTGCTCGGGGTCGGCGTCCTTGAGCCGGTCGGCCGTACGGGCGAGGAGGCCGCCCTCGACGGCACGCTTGGCGCGCAGCTCGCGGCCGCGGTGCACCTGCTCGGTGACGTTGGCCAGGTGGAAGTAGGTGGAGAAGGCGCGGACCAGCTTGGCCGCGGTGTCGAGTTCGGTGCCACGCAGCAGTTCGGCGGCGGCTTCGCCGTCCTCCCGGGTGAGGCGGCGGACCTTTTCGACCAGGTCGAGGAGCTCGGGGCCCTCCTGCCGGACGAGGGCTTCGCCCAGGAGGTCACCCAGTCGGCGGATGTCCGCCCGCAGCTCGCTGCTGGTCGTCGTGGTCTGGTCGTCGGCACTGCTCACAGGTGCGGCTCCTTGCAGTGTTGAAGCTCGTCTGGGAGGGAACCCGGCCCCGGTGCCGCGCGGCGGGTGCCGCATACGGCTCCTGGCATCCGGGAAGAAATCAGAGCGGACCGCGCTGTCCGACCGACTCCCAGGATAGGTGTCCATGCGGACGCGCAGTCTCTCGGGCTCTTGCCGCCGGGCGACGCACTGCCATACTTACGACGCCGTAGGTTACGGAACCGTAGGCACCGTCGTAACGGAACCCGGGAACAGTTCCCGCGACCCCGGCACCTGCCAAAACCCTCGAAACCCCACAGGGGACGCCCATGACCACGAGCTCCGATGTGATCGAAGACGCCCCGAAGGCGAACGACGACACCCCACTCCCCTCAGCCACGCTCGGCGGTGAGAAGAAGGGGTCGCTTGAGCAGCTCGCGCTCCTCCTCTTCATCGTCGTCCCCTTCCTGGCGCTCGCCGCCGCGGTGCCGCTGGCCTGGGGCTGGGGCGTGAGCTGGCTCGACCTCGGTCTGATGGTCTTCTTCTACTTCTTCGCCTGCCATGGCGTCACGATCGGCTACCACCGCTACTTCACCCACGGTTCCTTCAAGGCGAAGCGTCCGCTGCGCATCGCGCTCGCCGTCGCGGGCTCGATGGCGGTGGAGGGACCTCTGGTCCGCTGGGTCGCCGACCACCGCAAGCACCACAAGTTCTCCGACGCGGAGGGTGACCCGCACTCCCCGTGGCGTTTCGGCGAGACCGTCCCGGCGCTGATGAAGGGCCTGTGGTGGGCGCACATCGGCTGGATGTTCGACGAGGAGCGGACGCCGCAGGACAAGTACGCGCCGGATCTGATCAAGGACCCGGCGATCCGTGCGATCTCCCGCCATTTCATCTACTGGACGATGCTGTCGCTGGCGCTGCCCGGCGTGATCGGCGGTCTGGTGACGATGTCCTGGTGGGGCGCGTTCACCGGCTTCTTCTGGGGCTCACTGGTGCGAGTGGCCCTGTTGCACCACGTCACCTGGTCGATCAACTCGATCTGCCACGCGGTGGGCAAGCGGCCGTTCAAGTCGCGTGACCGTTCGGGCAACGTGTGGTGGCTGGCGGTGCTGTCGTGCGGCGAGTCCTGGCACAACCTGCACCACGCCGACCCGACCTCCGCGCGGCACGGTGTGGAGCGCGGGCAGATCGACTCCTCGGCGCGGATCATCCGCTGGTTCGAGATGCTCGGCTGGGCCTCTGACGTGCGCTGGCCGTCACGCTCGCGTATCGATTCGCGCCGGAACACCGAGGAAGGCGGCTCCCGGCGCCGGAAGGAGCCTGCGAAGGCGGCATGATTGACGCCGTGGCGACCGACTCCAGCAGCACCCCCGGCAATGAGAAGCAGCGGCGGACGCGCCGTACCCGGATGACCGGTGCGGAGCGTCGCCAGCAGCTGCTGGAGATCGGTCGCACCCTGTTCGCCGCGAAGGGCTTCGAGGGCACGTCGGTGGAGGAGATCGCCGCGAAGGCGGGGGTCTCCAAGCCGGTGGTGTACGAGCACTTCGGTGGCAAGGAGGGGCTGTACGCGGTGGTCGTGGACCGCGAGATGCGTCGCCTGCTGGACATGGTGACCGGCTCGCTGACCGCCGGGCACCCGCGTGAGCTGTGCGAACAGGCGGCCTTCGCGCTCCTCGACTACATCGAGGAGTACACGGACGGCTTCCGCATCCTGGTCCGCGACTCACCCATCCCCCAGTCCACAGGCTCCTTCGCCTCCCTGATCTCGGACATCGCCACCCAGGTGGAGGACATCCTGGGCCGCGAGTTCAAGAGCCGCGGCTTCGACCCCAAGCTGGCCCCGCTGTACGCGCAGGCCCTGGTCGGGATGGTCGCCCTGACCGGCCAGTGGTGGCTGGACGTGCGCCGCCCGAAGAAGGCAGAGGTGGCGGCGCACCTGGTGAATCTGGCGTGGCACGGGCTGGA
>JABFYB010000478.1 GCA_013361475.1 Hamadaea sp. | reverse complement strand
GTGTGCGGGGACCGGCGTGTCTCGCAATTTTGTCCATTTTTGCACCTCACCGCGAGGTTCAATAGGGAAGCGTACGGGGCTCCCCGGCCGCTTACAAGCGTGTGCCCGGCACTCGCCGTGGCCAGTTCGTGCGCCCGAGTAGGGTGAGGTCGTGCTGCCGATCGACCGCAAATGGTCACCGCCCGTGGTCATGGGTGTCCTCAACGTGACGCCCGATTCCTTTTCGGATGGCGGTCGCTACGAAAATTTCGACGCCGCCGTCGACCACGGTTCGTCTCTCGTCGGTGACGGAGCGCAGATCATTGATGTAGGTGGAGAGTCCACTCGACCGGGTGCCGCCCGCATAGATGCAGAGACTGAAATCGGTCGAGTTGTCCCGGTCATCCGCGCGCTTTCGGCACAGAATGTGCCAACGAGTATCGACACCACCCGAGCGGCCGTCGCCGCGGCGGCGTTGGCGGCCGGAGCGAGTGTCGTCAACGACGTCTCCGGTGGACTGGCCGATCCGGCGATGGCCAAAGTGATCGCCGACGCCGGCTGCCCATACGTGATCATGCACTGGCGTGGGCACTCGGAGCGGATGCAGGACCTCGCGGTCTACACCGACGTGGTCGCCGAGGTACGCGCTGAGCTGCGCGAACGCGTGGACGAGGCGGTGGCGGCCGGCGTACGCCCGGAGCAGATCATCCTCGATCCCGGGCTCGGCTTCGCCAAACGCCCGGCGCACAACTGGGCGCTGACCAGGAATCTGCCGGCTCTGCTCGATCTGGGGTTCCCGGTGCTGTTCGGGGCCAGCCGGAAGAGTTACCTCGGCGCCCTGCTCGCCGGTCCCGACGGCGTTCCCCGGCCGACCGGCGATCGGGAGGCGGCCACGCTGGCGACCAGCGTGCTGGCCGTCGCCGCCGGGGTGTGGGGCGTACGCGTCCACGACGTGCGCGCGACCGTCGACGCGCTCGCGGTCTGGCGTGCGTCCGGGGAACCTCGGCTGACCTGGGGTGCCGCGTGATCGAGCTGACCGGGTTGCGGGCCTTCGGCCGGCACGGCGTGTTCGACTTCGAACGCGAGCAGGGCCAGGACTTCGTCGTCGACGTACGCCTGGAGCTCGACCTGAGCAAGGCGGCGGCCAGCGACGACGTGGCCGACACGGTCCACTATGGCGAACTCGCCGACGCGCTGGTGGCGATCATCGGCGGCGAACCGGTGAACCTGATCGAGACGCTGGCCGGCCGGCTGCTCGACGCCTGCCTGGCCGACGATCGGGTCACCGCCGCCACCGTCACCGTCCACAAGCCGCAGGCCCCGATCCCGCACGCGTTCACCGATGTCAGCGTCACTTTGAGCGGACGGCGTACCGAGAAGTGATCACGGTCGTGCTGAGCCTGGGCAGCAACCTGGGCGATCGGGAGGAACACCTGCGCCAGGCCGTACGCGGTCTCGGCGAAAGCCTGCTGCTGGTCAGCGGGGTCTACGAGACGCCGCCCTGGGGCGACACCGAGCAGCCCGCGTACTTCAACGCGGTGGCGCTCGTCGGGGAGGAGGGGCGCGGCGTCGACGAATGGCTGTCGGTGGCGCAGCAGCTCGAGCGGGATGCCCGTCGAGAACGTGACCCGAGCCGTCGCTTCGGTCCGCGTACCCTTGATGTCGATTTGATCACCGCGACCACCGCGGACGGTGAGCCGGTCCTGAGCGACCGGCCCGAGCTGATTCTTCCGCATCCCCGCGCCCACCTGCGCGCCTTCGTGCTGCGGCCGTGGCTGGAGATCCAGCCGTACGCGAGCCTGCCCGGCCACGGGTGGGTGTACGACCTCATCCGCACCGAGCCGGTGGCCTCCGACGTGTTGGCGATGACGGCTCGGCCGGAGATCTCGCTAGAGTCGTAGCGGACGGAAGGGGACGGGGATGACCGAGCCGAAGCCATCGCTGCGGCCGACCAACCCGGCGACGCTGGTCGTGGCAGGGCTGGTCGCGGCGGCGGTGACGTGGTTTCTGACCAGCAACTGGTACGAGACGTTCGCCCGGGACGTTCCCTGGGTTTCGGCGGTGACCCTCGCCGGCCTCGCCCTGTTCGAGGCGGTTCTGGCGAACAACACCCGGGCCCGGATCGCGCGGAAGCCGGGGCGGCCGCCCGTGGAGCCGCTCGCGGTCGCCCGATACGTCGTGCTGGCCAAAGCCTCCTCGCTCGCGGGATCGATCTTCGCGGGCGTCCTGGGCGGCTTGGTGCTCGTGTTCGTCATGCGGAACGAGTTGGCCCACTCGCAGCACAACATGCCGCCGGCGATCGGGGCGCTCATCGGGTCGCTGATGCTCGTCGCGGCGGCGCTCTGGCTGGAGCACTGCTGCCGGGTCCCGAAGCAGCCGGACGACAAGGACGAGCGGAACGGGGAGAACGGCCGCAGCGACGAGCCCGGCCGGCGGTCGCCCGCCTGATCCACCGTTCGGGTTCGGCGCGTCGGCCACACGGGGTATGGCGGCGCAGCGCTCCCAGCTTCTTCGATCGGGAATCGGACCCGCTCCAGGGGCTTTTGCGAACGCCGCTCACCCGGTAGGTTCGCAGCCTGTGGCGGCCCGCACTCCACGGCCGCCTGCGGCCATGACGGCCGCTCGACGGCCGCCCCCGCGGCCGGACCCGATGGAGGCGGCCCCAATGCCCTACGACGACGGCGACCAGACGCGATTTCGCGGCGAGCCGGGTTTTCGTGAGGAGCCCGACTTCCGCACGTCGACGTCGACCGGGTCGATTCCGCCGGTCCGGGCCTCGTCCGGGCCCCTCGACGACATCTTCGACGACCCGGCGCACGGCGACCCCGGCCGCGATCGCATGGCGGTGCACTTCGCCTGGGAGGCGATCCTGCTGATCGGGGCGGGCGTCCTCGCCTTCCTGCTCTACAGCCAGCACAAGTCCGCGGTGAGCGGGCAGAACCTGCGCGAACTCGTCGTCTTCGCCGCCGCCCTCGGCCTGCTGGCGTTCGGCGCCGCGGCGTCCCTGCGCGCGGCTGCCCCCAACCTTGCCGTCGGGCCGGTGGCCGTCGCCGCCGCGCTCTCCTTCGCCGAGCAGGGCAGCGACGGCGTGAGCGCGGCCGGCCCCAAGATCGTGGGCCTGGCGGCGCTGATCGGGCTGGTGATCGCCGTCCTCGTGGTCGGCTTCCACGTGCCGGGATGGGCGGCGAGCCTGGCCGGAGCGCTGGTCGTGATCGTCTGGATCCAGAAGCACGCCACCCCGATCACGGTGGCGGGCGAGTTCGACCCGACCGACCGGTCCTGGTACTACTTCGGCGGCTTCGCGGCCGCCTCGATCCTCGGCGCCGCGTTGTGTGCCATCCGGCCGTTGCGCCGGGGAGTCGGCCGGTTCCGCCCGGTCGGCGATCCCGCCGCCCGCCGCGGCTTCTTCGCCGCCCTGGTCACCGGCGGCGCGATCGTCGGCTCGACGGTGCTGGCCGCCGTCGCCGGCATCCTCGTCGCCGGCTTGAACAGCAGCGTCCGGCCCGAGGTCGGACTCGACTGGACCGGTCTCGCCATCGGGGTCGCGCTCGTCGGCGGAGTGAGCGCCTTCGGCCGGCGTGGCGGCGTCTTCGGCACCGTCCTCGCGACCGTCGTGGTCTCCCTGGTCATCCGGCTCGGCGAGGCCGGCGACTGGCGGCTCTCGCCGTACGCCGTCGCCGCGGTCACCGTCGCGGCCGGGCTCGTCGTCACCCGGCTCGTCGAGACGTTCGGCAAGCCGCTGCTGACCCCAGACGAGGAATCGTGGACGTCGGAGGCCGCCTCCACCTGGACCGGTGGCACCGGCTGGGGCGGTGCGGACACCGGCTCCTGGTCGACGGCCCTGCCGACGCAGCCCACGGTCAACCGGCCCGACCCGTGGCAGGACGACCGCTGGGGCGCCGGCCGCTAGCCCGCCACTCCCGGCCCGCGCCACCTGCTCTCTACGCGCCGCATCCTTTTGCGCTGGATCAGGGATCTCGGTCGAATCTTGACGCAAGATTCGACCCGGAACCCTGATCCAGCGCCTAACCGCGCCGCCGCACGACCCGGCAGCAGGCGTAGGTGAGTAGGCTCAGCGCATGACGGAGTCGGGCCTGCGCGAGCTGACGGTCGGCACGGGGTCGGGGATCGAGACCGAGGACATGATCCTCAACATCGGCCCCCAGCACCCTTCGACGCACGGTGTGCTGCGGCTGAAGCTCACGGTGGACGGCGAGCGCGTGGTCACCGCCGAGCCGATCATCGGCTACATGCATCGGGGAGCCGAGAAGCTCTTCGAGGTACGCGACTACCGCCAGATCATCGTGCTGGCGAACCGGCACGACTGGCTCAGCGCGTTCTCCAACGAACTCGGTGTCGTCCTCGCCGTCGAGCGGCTGATGGGCATCGAGGTTCCGGAGCGGGC